>JBFXEK010000223.1:0-4132 GCA_050180155.1 Thiomonas sp.
TTTGTCCGCCACCGCCGATTGCTGGTAAAACACCATCCACGGCATGATGACCGCGCCGATATTGGCCGCCACCAGATACCAGTAATCCGGGTTGCGCAGCGGCAGGTGTATCAAGCCCTGCACCACCTGCCGGCCGTGCACCGGGGCGCGAAACGCCACCCAGACGAACACCAGCTCGAACAGCCCGAGGACGATGGCCACGCGCTCTACCCGGCGGTACGACCCGGTCCACACCACCACGAGCAAAAACGCCGCTGCCAGGCTCAGGCTCCAGCCGCGCGGCACAGCGAACAGATCGCCCACTCCGGCCACCCCCGAAAACTCGGTGATGATCGCCCCCACCGACGCCACCGCCAGCCCGGCCACCGACACCCAGGCCCAGCCGCCGCCAAACGTTTCGCGGATCAGCTCGCCATGCCCCTTGCCGGTGAAAATGCCCAGCCGCACGGTGAGTTCCTGTACTACGTAGAGGATGGGGATGAGCAACAGTTGCAGGCTGAGCAACTGGTAGCCCCACTGCGCCCCGCTTTGCGCCGCGGTGATGACGCTGCCGACGTCGGTATCGGCGAGCATCACCACCAGCCCGGGGCCGAGAACGGTCAAAAACACCGCAAGCCGCGAGCGCGGCAACGAACCGCGCTGCGGCACGGAAGGGTTGATGGACATGGCATCGACTTTCCCGTTCCGCGAAAACGGAACGCTCGATGCAAATGCTATTTACTTTTATTTGGAAATCAATGAGTTTTACTCCTGCTCACATGTCCGCGGCAGCGGCGGATTCATCGCATCAAAAGGATGAGCAGGCAGGCACTGAGCACGGCGATCACACCGCCCATCCCGCGCGCTACAGCGCCGGGCGGTGGACGAGAACGCCCATGACGCGGCGGCTGCCGGCAAACAGCAGCAACGGCAGCAGGGCAAAGGGAACGCCGCAGGACAGCACCACCTACCCGGCCATCGTGCCGACGACGCCGCTGGACAGGCCGCTGGCCAGCGGCGATAGCGCGAGAACACCCCCGCTGCGCCTGCGCCGAGCACCGGGGTGAGGGAGCGGTAGGCTTCTGTGAGGTCGTCGGCGCAGCCCGGAGGCGATGCCCAGCTTGGCCGACAGCCCCTGCACCCGAATGGCCGCCAGATTGGCCCACACCGCCCCCCACAGCAGGGCCATGCTGCGCGCCGGCCTGGATGTGGGTGGCGAAGTTTCCCGGATCGACGTCGGCCACCGAGGCCGCCACCGCCGGGCCGATGAACGGCACAGGCGCCGCAGACCGCCGCCCACAGCGCCCGAACCCAGCGCACGCAGCGCCGCCTGCGTGGTGCGTCGATCGGGTGTGTGGGCAACCGACATCATCCTGCCCTGCGAATGGATGATCGATCATTTGATTCGATCACATTCGATTTTTAATCGTTTTTACATATTGCCGCTTGAGTCCACGCCGATCCCGAAGATCGGCGCGAAATTTGTCTTGCCGCAGACGGCGGCGTGCGCTGCGGTTTTTCCAAGGCCATTAAACTTGTCATTTTTGACTCCGTCTGTCAGACAAGCGATGAACCTCGAGCAAGCCCGCTTCAACATGATCGAACAGCAGATCCGGCCGTGGAATGTGCTGGATGCCGGCGTACTCGACCTGCTGGGCAGCGTGCGCCGCGAAGACTTCGTCCCCGCGGCGTACCGCAACCTGGCGTTCATGGACATGGAAATCCCGCTGCCTTGCGGGCAGAACATGCTGGCGCCCAAGGTCGAGGCGCGCCTGCTGCAGGAACTGGCCGTGCGCAAAGACGAATGGGTGCTCGAAATCGGCGCCGGCAGCGGTTTCATGGCCGCATTGCTCGGCCACCGTGCCGCCGCGGTGCAGACGCTGGAGCTGCACGAGGAACTGGTGTCGATGGCGCGCGCCAATCTGCAGCGAGCCGGCATGGGCAACGTCACCGTCGAACACGCCGACGGCGCTACCGACGTCAGCCGCGGTGAATTCGACGTCATCGTGCTGTCGGGGTCGGTGGCGCAGGTGCCGCAACACCTGCTGCAGCGGCTCAAACCCGGCGGGCGGCTGGCGGCCATCGTCGGCGACGAGCCGGTAATGCGGGCGCAAATCATCACCCGCGCCACCGCGGAGGATTTCGTCACCCGCGACTTGTTCGACACCGTGGCGACCCGGCTCGAACATTTCCCCGAGCCGTCGCGTTTTCAATTCTGATCCGTCTCACCCAAGGACTCCCTGATGATCAAACAACTCAGCGTGCGCGAGCTGGCCGACAAAATCCAAGCCGCCACCGGCCCGATCACCGACTGGCAGTTCCTCGACGTGCGCGAGCCGTGGGAATTCCAGATGGCGGCGATCCGGCATCCGCACTGCCCCGTGGTGCACATTCCCATGAGCATCGTGCCGCTGCGCCAAAACGAGCTCGATCAGTCCAAGCCGCTGGTGGTCATCTGCCGCAGCGGCAACCGCAGCATGATGATTGCGCGCTTTCTCGAACAGAACGGCTTTGACGAGATCTACAACCTCAACGGCGGCATGACCGCCTGGTCGCGCGAAATCGACCCGTCAGTGCCGCTGTACTGACTGCCGCGGTACCGACGTCTGCGGCAAATGCGCCGCAATCCAGCGCGCCTGCCTCGCCGCAGCCCCTTGATGCGCCGCGGCGAACTCCCTGGCGCGGCGTGACGCCGCGTCGCGCGCCGCGGCGTCGTCGAGCCAGTCGGTCAACGCCTGCCACGCTTGCGCGGCATCGTGCACCTGCACCGCGGCGCCGGCGTCGCACGCAGCCTGCGCGGCGTCGGCAAAATTGAACAGTGACGGCCCCAACACCACCGGGCAGCCGCAGGCGCAAGCCTCGATCAGGTTTTGCCCGCCCAGCGGCAGCAGGCTGCCACCGATGAACGCGCAATCGGCCATGGCGTAATACGCCGCCATTTCCCCGATCGAGTCGCCCAGCCACACCGCGGTTTGCCCGGATGGCGGCGCCGCGCTGCGACGTTGCACCGCCAAACCGTGCGCCGCGAGCAATTGCGCCACGGCGTCGAAGCGTTGCGGATGGCGCGGCACCCACACCAGCAGCGCGCGCTGCACCAGTTCCGGCGGCATGGCGCGCAACAGCATCTGCTCCTCGCTGTCTGCTCCTGCGCTGCGGGTGGACGCCAGCAGCAGCACCGGCCGCCGCGCCGCCTGCCGCCATTGCGCACCCAGCCGCAGCAATCCGGCGTCGGGCTGCATGTCGAACTTGAGGTTGCCCATCACCTGCACCCGTGCTGCGCCCAGCGCCGCGATGCGCTGCGCGTCGCCGGGCGTCTGCGCCGCCACGTCCAGACCCGGCCATGCCGCTTGTGCCAATGCTGGCCAGCGTTGCCAGCGCCGCGCGCTGCGTGCGCTCAGCCGGGCGTTGGCCAGCAGCAAGGGCAGACCGAGGCGGCGACACTGCACGGCCAGATTCGGCCAGACTTCGGTTTCGATCAGCACCGCCACATCGGGCCGGTGCTGCCGCAAAAACCGCCGCATCGGCCCGGGCAGGTCGTAAGGCAGCCAAGCCTGCGCATCTCCGGGTTGCAGCAATGCGGCTCCGGCCTGCCAGCCGGTAGCCGTCATGTGGGTGAGCAGCAGGCGCATGCCCGGGCACTGCTGCCGCAGCGCGGCGATCAGCGGTGCCGCAGCACGGGTTTCGCCCAGCGACACGGCGTGCAGCCAGATCAGCGGCGCACCGCTGGCGGTTTGCATCGCCGGGCGGCGTGTCCAGCCCAGACGGTCGCCCCAGCGCTGACGATAGACCGGCTCGGCGCGCCCGCGCCACCACAAGCGCAGCAAGGCCAGCGGCAACAGCAGCCGCCACAGCGCGGCGTACAGCGCCAGCGCCCAACGCGGCTTCATGCCGCAGCGGGGCCGGCAGCGGCCAGCAGTTGCCGCGCCGCGTCCACCACCGCCTGCGCCGTGGGCGGCTGACCGTCGTCACCCAGGCTGCGCCACGGCCCGGCGGACTCGAATTCCACACTGTGCGGCGACGACCCGGGGTAAATCGCCACCGCCGGCGTGCCCACGGCCGCAGCCAGATAGAGCAGACCGGTGTCGACGCCGATCACCACTGCCGCCGCGCGTAGCACCTGCATCCATACGCCCAGCGCGAACGCCGCCGGCGC
>JBFXEK010000224.1:0-4121 GCA_050180155.1 Thiomonas sp.
GCATTTTGAGGTGTTTTTTTGCGCCGCACTGCGCCGTTCCGTGAGATTTGGAATAGGCTCTTAAGAGCGCACCCACTTAACACACGGTTATTGATTCGGCCATCCCACGCTCTTTCGAGCGGTGACCCGGCTCCAGCCTTGGTCACGAGTTCAAACCTCATCTGACCGAATCAATAATACGAGCAACGACACGGCATGTTGGGTGCACAGGCTGCGATACCGTCAGCTTGGAGTTTGGGTGCCGAAAACATCTTTATGATCCGAGGTAAGAGCCATGAGTATTACGCTAGTCCCCGAAGAGTTGCATGAAGGCGCAAGTGCGCAAGTGCGCCGCTTGATGCCCACGACGCACCAAGGGGTCATCGACCCGTTTGTATTCTTCGATCATTTTCACGCTGCGTCGGGAGCAGGCTTTCCCAATCATCCTCACCGCGGCTTTGAGGCCATCACCTTTCTTTTGTCCGGCGAACTGCGCCATACCGACAACATGGGGAACGATGCGGTATTGCGCGCGGGCGAGGTGCAGGCCTTCACCGCAGGCAAGGGCATGGCTCACGCCGAAATCGCCGGGGCGGCTCATGCCGTGGAGGGGTTGCAACTATGGATCAACCTGGCGCAGGCACTCAAGGGCATAGCGCCGGGGTATCAGTTCCCTGTTGCGCCACGCAAAATCGTGGCCGCAGGTTATGAAGCGCAGTTGCTCGTAGGCGCGGACGCGCCGATCAAGCTGCATACGCCCTGCTGGATCGCTTGGCTGGATCTTGCTCCTGGAGAGAGCTTTACCCCGGAGACGCCGAGCGAGTGGCGCGGATTCGCCTATGTGGTGCACGGCGAGCTGCATAGTACGGATTTTGCCCGCGCCATTGCAGGCGAGGGTTTAAGCCTGGCGGGCGGCAATTCGGTAAGCAGCCCCTGCGGCGCACGCGCCCTGATCGCCCTCGGCCAACCGCATGGCGAGCCGATTTCGATGCGCGGCCCCTACGTGGATTGAGCGCCAATGAAAAATCCAAAAGACTTCTGGAACCAGCGCTTTGCCGAAGATGCTCCGGCCTATGGCGAGGCGCCGAATGCGTTTGTGCAGGAGCAGGCGTGGCGTTTGCCGCAGGGCGCACGGGTGCTCCTGCCGGGGGACGGTCAAGGGCGCAATAGCATCTGGCTGGCGCAACAGGGGATGGATGTCGTCTGTGTGGACTGGAGCGAGGCAGGGCTGGCACGCGCGCAGGAACTGGCTGCGCGCCAGGCTGTGAGCATTGAACCCGTGTGCGCCGACCTGACGATATGGTTATGGCCAGAGCGTGCGTTTGATGCCGTGGTGGCGGTGCACCTGCACCTTCCGCCCGAAGCGCGCCGTCAGGTGCATCGCGCCATGCTCCGCGCGCTCAAGCCAGGGGGCATACTGCTTCTGGAAGCATTTGATGTCGAGCAGATCAACTACGCAAGCGGTGGACCGAACCGGCTTGACATGCTGTATTCCGCCGAAATGCTGGAGGAAGACTTTGTCGATGCCGAGATGCTCCTGCTTGAGCGCGCGCAAGTCGTGCTGGATGAGGGACTCTATCATCAAGGCGTGGCCGAAGTGGTGCGGATGGCGGCACTGCGACCCGCAGAGTGATCGGGGTGAAGACTTTAAAAGGAAGGCTTTGCGAGCACCTTGGGACATCCATGTCCCGTACGCAGATCAATCACGCAAGTGATTGATTTGTCGCTTACGAACCCGGGCACGTTCCGGATTCGTAAGTGCTTAAAAACGCATGAATGCGTTTTTAAGCATTCTGTTAAGACACGCTTACCCACCCTTGCGCGGACGTTTCCAGCCCGCACGCTGAATTTGCGGCACGCGCGACAGAGCTAATGCTCCCGGCGCAACATCTTTGGTAATCGTGCTGCCCGCACCAATGGTCGCCCCCGAGCCGACCGATACCGGCGCCACCAGCTGCGTATCCGATCCCACGAACACATCGTCGCCAATCAAGGTCTTATGCTTGTTGGCGCCGTCGTAGTTGCAGGTGATCGTGCCGGCGCCAATATTGCAACCGGTGCCAATCTCGCTATCGCCGATATAACTGAGGTGATTGACCTTGCTGCCGACGCCGACCTGACTTGCCTTGACCTCGACGAAGTTGCCGATATGCGTGTGCTCGGCCAGAACCGTACCTGGGCGGATGCGCGCGAAGGGGCCGATGACGCTGCCGGCGCCAACACTTGCCCCCTCCAGAATGCTGTGCGGACGAATCTCCACGCCCTCGCCCAGAAGCACATCCTTGAGCACGCAGCCTGCGCCGATACGCACCTGCGGCGCAAGCACCACTTCACCTTCCAGCACCACGTTCACGTCGATGAACACATCGCGCGCCGCGAGCACGCGCCCGCGCACGTCCAGCCGCGCCGGATCAGCCAGACTCACCCCCTCATCCATGAGCACGCGCGCCTGGCGTGCCTGATATACCCGCTCCAGCGCAGCGAGTTGGGCGCGTGAATTCACCCCAGCCACCTCATGCTCATCCGCAGCAACCACGGCCTCGACCTGTCCCGCCTGCGCGGCCATGCCCACCACATCCGTCAGATAGTATTCGCCCTGGGCATTGTCAGCCGACAAGCTGGACAACCAACCACGCAGGGCGCGCGCCCGTACCGCCATCAGGCCCGTGTTGCCCTCGCAGATATGGCGCTGCTCCGGCGTGCAGTCCTTGTCTTCACGAATGCCGACCACACGCCCGTCCGCCTCGCGCAGAATACGTCCATAACCTCGCGGGTCAGCCAGTTCGGCGGACAACAGCGCCAAATCGGCATGTTCCAAGGCGCTTACCAGCTGCTGGCAGGTCGCTGCGCGAATCAGCGGCACATCGCCGTACAGAATCAGAACCTGCGCCGCGTCAGGAATACCGGGCATGGCTTGCAGCACGGCATGACCAGTGCCGAGCTGTTGCGCCTGCAACACCCAGGTGACCGGATGCGCGGCAAGCTGCGCGCGCACGGCGTCGGCGCCATGACCGATCACGACGTGCACCTGAGCGGGCGAAAGCGCATACGCCGCTTCCAGCACGTGCTCCAGCATGGGGCGAGCGGCAATGGGGTGCAGAACTTTGGGCAGACTGGAACGCATCCGCGTCCCTTGACCTGCGGCGAGAATGACAACATGCAGAGACATGAGCGAATAACCTTGAGATGGGGACTTAAAAATCAGTCCGCGAGCGGCACATGGATGGCGCGCCACAAACGGTAATAGGCTTGCGCCGCCTCGGAGCGTGGCTGTGCATAGGTCACCGGCACGCGGCTGACTGTCTGGCGCTCAATCTCGCTGCTGGCGGGAATCCATTCGGGCAGAAGCTCCGGAAGCTCTGCGCCATGCTCCTCGACAAACTGGCGGTGCAAGCCCCGGCGGCGATCCACCATGCTTAAAAAGGCGCTCATGCGCGGCGCTTTGGCTCGCGCGGCCAGGGCATCACGCACCTGCAAGGCGGCACGCAGCGACAGCGGCGCAGGAATCAGGGGCACGAGCACGTCATGCGCCGCTTCAAAAATGTTATCCGCCACCAGCCCCAGTCCAGGCGGGCAGTCCAGCACCACCTCATCGAACTGACCTTCCATGCGCTCCAGCAAGCGCGCCAGACGCTCCGTCGCGTGTTTCATTTCTGCGATTTCCAGCGACAGATCGGCGTGTTCCGGGCCATTCGGCCAGAGCATGAGATTTTTGTAGCTGGTGTCCAAAAGCCTCGCATCCAGGTTCTTGCCCTTGAGCATGCGCCGCATATCAGTCCTGTGCGCCTTGGGCAGACCACCGTCGAGCATCCAGGTCGCGGCGCCCTGCGGGTCAAGATCAAACAGCAGGGTACGCCGCCCCTGCAAGCTTGATAGCATGGCAAGGTTAAGAGCGCTGGTGGTCTTGCCCACCCCGCCCTTAACGCTGTACACCGCCATGACGTGCATGGCTATTTTCTGGGAATTCATTTTCATATCCGCATGTTAGCAAAATCTGCGCAATTCAACGCCATAACGCGCGTGATAAACCACTATTGGAGCACATGGCTGCTGTTGATGATTTGGGTCATGACGCAATATCTCGGCGGGGCGGCACAGTGGGACTATGCCCGTCCCGCCATCCTTGACGGACAACTCTGGCG
>JBFXEK010000225.1:0-4116 GCA_050180155.1 Thiomonas sp.
AATGTCCTCCGAGTTTTCGCGAAAAATCACCATATCGGTCTTTTCCGGGTGTTTCACCGGCGACGGCACGCCCTGGAAGTAGCGCACCGGGCGCAGGCAGACGTAGAGGTCGAGTTCCTGCCGAAGTGCGACGTTGAGCGAACGGATGCCGCCGCCGACCGGCGTGGTCAGCGGGCCTTTGATCGACACCACGTAGTCCTTGAGCACTTGCATGGTGCTTTCGGGCAGCCAGACGTCCGGGCCGTACACCCGCGTGGCCTTCTCCCCGGCGTAGATTTCCATCCAAGCGATGCGGCGCTTGCCGCCGTAGGCTTTGTGCACTGCGGCATCGACCACCTTGATCATCACCGGGGTGATGTCCACCCCGGTGCCGTCGCCTTCGATGTATGGAATGATCGGTTGGTCGGGAACGTGCAACGAAAAGTCGGGGTTGACGCTGATTTTTTCGCCTGCGGGGATGCGGATGTGCGGATCCATGAACGGAGTCTCCTTGAGTGACGACCCGGGCATTCTATGCTGCTGCCGACGTCGAGCGAAACAGTCTTGTATATGACATAAGAGCGTCTCAGCCAAGCTCGTTTGCTGCGGCGCGCGCGTGCTGCTCCCACGCCGCGCGCAACGCCTGCGCCGTGTGCCCTGGGGTGTCGGCGCGCAAAAAATCGCCGACCGTCCCCTGCATCACCAACCTCCCGCCGTCCTTGCCGCCCTCCGGGCCGAGGTCGATCAGCCAGTCGGCGTTGGCCATCATGTCTAGATCGTGCTCGATGACGATCACCGTGTGGCCGCCAGCAGTCAAGCGGTGCAGCACACGGATGAGTTTTTCCGCGTCGCTCTTGTGCAAGCCGATGGTGGGCTCGTCGAGCACATAGACCGTCGGCCGTGTGCCAGCAGTGGCGAGCTCGGCCACCAGCTTGACACGCTGCGCCTCGCCGCCGGACAAGAACGGGCTGGGTTGGCCCAGCGGCAGGTAGCCGAGCCCGACGTCCTGGAGCAACTGCAGCGCACGGTGCAGCTTGCGGTGGGCGGAAAAAAAATCCACCGCCTCGTCCACCTCCATTTGCAACACCTCCCCGGCGTTGCGGCCGCGCAGCCGCACCGCCAGGGTGTCGGGGTTGAAGCGCAGACCGTTGCACTCGGTGCAGGGCACGGTGACGTCGGGCAGGAAATTCATTTCCACCTTCACCGCCCCCTGCCCTTCGCACACCGGGCAACGCCCGGCGCCGGTGTTGAACGAAAACCGGCTGGCGGTGTAGCCGCGAATCCGCGCCTCCTCGGTGTCGGCGAACAGCTGGCGGATGCCGTCCCACAGCCCGAGGTAGGTGGCAGCACACGAGCGCGGCGTTTTGCCGATCGGCGTCTGGTCGACTTCGAGCACGCGTTCCAGCCCTTGCCAGCCATCGAGGGCGCTGGCTCCCTGCAGCGCGCCGTGGTCGCCGCCGATGCGTTGCCGCAGCGCCGGCAACAGCACTTCGCGCGCCAGCGTCGATTTGCCCGAGCCGGACACCCCGGTGACCACCGTCAGCCGCGCGCGCGGAAACTGCACATCGATGCCGCGCAGGTTGTGCCGTTGCGCGCCGCGCAGGCGAATGGCCGGGCTGTCCGCCGTGGTGACCGGTCGCGGCTGCAGCGGCCACGGCATCGGCGCGAGCAGACTGCGCAGCGTCGGCGTGTCGGCGCTGGTCAGCACTCGCGGCAACGGCCCGCTGGCGACGACCTGGCCTCCGCGCCGCCCTGCGCCCGGACCGATGTCGATCAGCCAGTCGGCGCGGCGCATGGTGTCTTCGTCGTGCTCGACCACGACCAAGGTGTTGCCCTTGGCCTTGAGCGCAGCCAGGGCGTCGAGCAAGATGTGGTTGTCGCGCGGATGCAGCCCGATGGTCGGTTCGTCCAGCACATAGCACACCCCGCGCAGATTGCTGCCGAGTTGCGCGGCCAGCCGGATGCGCTGCGCCTCGCCGCCCGACAGCGTCGGCGCGGCGCGGTCCAAGCCGAGATAACCCAGGCCGACTTGGCGCAAAAATTCCAACCGGGTGCGGATCTCGGCCAGCGCGTCGCGCACGATGTCGGCCTCGCGCGCGCTGAGTTCGAGGCGGTCGAACCACTGCGCGGCGTCATCGACGTCGCGCGCCGTCAGCGCGGCGATCGACTCGCCACGAAACCGCACCGCCAGGCTGTCGCGGTTGAGCCGCGCGCCGTGACAGTCCGGGCACGGCGCGCCCGCAGCGCAGACCGCCGCCCGGCCTTTGGCCGACGGCGCGGGCTCGGCCGTGGCGTCGATCCAGGTCTGCTCCTCGCCGCTTTGCGTGGCGTCGAATCCGGCGATGATTTCGCCGGTGCCGTAGCACGTCGGGCACCAGCCGGTGGGTGAGTTGTACGAAAACTGTCGCGGGTCGAGCTCGCGGAAACTGCGGCCACAAGCGGGACAGGCGCGCTTGGTCGACAACAGCAGGCTGTGCATCGGCGCTGCCGCGGCGTCGCCCTGCATCGCCGCGGCCAGGCCGTCCAGCGGCGCGAGCACCAGCACCACGCCCTTGCCCAGCGCCAGCGCGCGGCGCAGCAGATCGCGCAGCGCTTCCTCGTTGTCGGCGCGCACGACCACGTCGCCGACCGGCAGCTCGATGGTGTGCTCCTTGAACCGGTCCAGCCGCGGCCACGGCTCGGTCGGCACGAACTCCCCGTCTACCCGCAAATGGGTGTAGCCCATGCTACGCGCCCACACCGCCAGATCGGTGTAATAGCCTTTGCGCTGCACCACCAGCGGGGCGAGCAGCCCGATACGCTGCCCGCGCCAGTCGCGCAGCAGTTGCGCGGCGATGGCCTCCATGCTCTGCGGTTCGATCGGGATGTTGCAATCCGGGCAATACTGCGTGCCGCATTTGGCGTAGATCAGGCGCAGAAAGTGGTACGCCTCGGTCAGCGTGCCAACGGTGCTTTTGCGCCCACCGCGGCTGGTGCGCTGCTCGATGGCGACGGTGGGCGGAATGCCGACGATGGCTTCGACGTCCGGCGGCGCCGCCGGCTGGACGAATTGCCGCGCGTAAGCGTTGATCGATTCCAGGTAACGCCGCTGGCCCTCGGAAAACAGCACATCGAACGCCAGCGTCGATTTGCCCGAGCCGGACACGCCGGTGATCACCGTCATCTTCCCGCGCGGGATGTCCACATCGACGGCGCGCAGATTGTGTTCGCGTGCCTGGCGGATGGCGATGAACCCGGCCTTACCGGCACGCAGCGCGCTGGCCAGGTGCGCGCCGACGGCATCGTCCAACGCATTCGGTTCGGCCGCGCGCGGCAGCATGGCGGCGTTGGCCGCCGGCGCCGGGCGGTAGGCCGCGGGTGCCGCCTCGCCGGCGTCGGGCAACGGCGCCGCCTGCTGCTGCCGGCGCCAGGCGGCATCGGCGGCCAGCGCGCGCCCGGTGAACGACGGCGCGTACGCCGCCAGCGCATCGGGCGGCCCGGCGAACACCAGGCGACCGCCGGCGTCGCCGCCCTCCGGGCCGAGGTCGATGACCCAGTCGCTGGCGGCGATGACGTCCAGGTTGTGCTCGATGACCAGCACGCTGTGGCCGCCGTCGAGCAGTTTGCGCAGCGCGCGCAACAGCCGGGCGACGTCGTCGAAATGCAGCCCGGTGGTCGGCTCGTCGAACAGGAACAAGGTGCCCTTCGAGGAACGAAACGCCGCTGCCGAGTTGCTCGAACCCCCGCGGGATGCGGACGGAGAAGGAGCAGACCCTGCGGACGTTCTGCTCGCCTGGACGCCGCGGGTTTTGGCCGCGGCGGCGAGAAAGCCGGCGAGTTTGAGCCGCTGCGCCTCGCCGCCAGACAGCGTCGGCGTCGGCTGACCCAGGCGCAAATAGTCCAGACCGACGTCGGCCAGCGCCTGCAGCGGCCGGGTGATGTCGGCGTGGCCGTGAAATCGCTGCAGCGCCTGCGCCACGGTGAGGTCGAGCACGTCGGCGATGGTCAATCCGCTGGCGTCGCCGGGAGTGGGCAGGCGGATTTCCAGGATTTCGCCGCGGTAGCGCTTGCCGTTGCACTCCGGGCAGCGCAGGTAGACGTCGGAGAGGAATTGCATCTCGATGTGCTCGAAGCCAGAGCCGCCGCACGCCGGGCAAC
>JBFXEK010000226.1:0-4105 GCA_050180155.1 Thiomonas sp.
AAACGCCGCTACAAACGCGGCGAAAACATCGTCGAGCAAGGCAGCAAGTCCAACGCGCTGTTCATTTTGCTGTCGGGGCGGGCGCGGGTGATCAGCATGGACGCCAAGGGGCGCGAAGTCATCATTGCCGTGCTGCATCCAGGCGACTATATCGGCGAGATGAGTCTGATCGACGGCGAGCCGCATTCGGCCACGGTGCAGGCCGAGGTGCAGACCGACGTGATGATGCTCGGCCGCGTCGCCTTTTTGCAGTGCCTGCCGGAAAACACCAGCATGTCGTTTGCCATCATGCGCGGCCTGGCGCTGCGTTTGCGCCGCGCCGACCGCAAAATCGAGTCGCTGGCGTTGATGGACGTCTATGGCCGGGTGGCACGGGCGTTGATGGAACTGACCGACGTGATGCAGGAAGAGCATGTCATCCGCAGCAAGCTGTCGCGGCAGGATCTGGCCAAAATGGTCGGCGCCTCGCGCGAAATGGTCAGCCGGGTGATGAAGGATTTCGAGCAGCAGGGCTTTGTGGTCGAGCGCGAAGACGGCAGCATGTTGATCCGCGAACATCTGTCCTCATTGCTGTGACGTATGGCGAAAATCGACACGCAACGCCGTTTTTCGGGCATGTCGTCCCGGCCCGAGCCGCGCAGCAGGCTGCAGCGTTTCGCCGCCGAGGTGCGGCTGACGGCGGCGTTCATCGGCTGGATTTTGCTCAGCCTGAGCCTGCTGAGCTTTCACAAGTCCGATCCGTCCTGGTCGAGTTCGGGCACCAGCGGTCACGTGGACAACTGGGTCGGGGTGATCGGTGCCTGGTTTTCCGATCTGGCGTACTTTTTGCTCGGGTTTTCCGCGCTGTGGCTGATTCCGCTGGGTTTGTACGGCGTGCTGCGCATGTGGCGCGCCGCGCAGCAGCAAACGGCGCCGCCCGCGGTCGATGCCGCAGCCTCCGACCGCTGGCGGCGTTGGCGTGCGTTGGCGGCGTTTGCCGGGGTGCTGCTGCTGCCGTTGTCGAGCGCGGCGCTGGAATCGACGCGGCTGTGGAGCCTGGCGCCGCATTTGCCGGGTGATGCCGGCGGGCTGCTCGGCCATGCATTGGGCGCCGGCGCCGACACCCTGTTGGGCGACACCGGCGGCACGCTGGTGCTGTTGGCGGTGTTTTTGTTTTCGCTGAGTTGGGTCGGGCGGTTTTCCTGGGTCGACGTCGCCGAGCGGCTGGGCGGGTGGATCGAGCGGCTGTGGACATGGCAGCGGCAACGCCGTGGCCGTGAGGACGACGCGCTGCTCGGTCGGCAGGCTTTGCAGGAGCGGGAAAAGGAAGTCGAGCAGCAGCGCCCGCTGGCCGAGGAGCGCGAAGTACTCGCTCCGGTGGTGATCGAGCCGCAGGTCGCCGTCGTGCCGCAATCGCCGCGGGCGTTGAAGGAAAAGCAAAAACCCCTGTTCAGCGATCTGCCCGATTCGGCGCTACCTGCGCTCAGCCTGCTCGATCCCGCGCCGACCACGTCGGTGGAGACGGTCAGTCACGAAACGCTGGAGTTCACCTCGCGGCTGATCGAAAAAAAACTCAAGGACTTCGGCGTGGAGGTGCGGGTGGTCGCGGCTTACCCAGGCCCGGTGATCACGCGCTACGAAATCGAGCCGGCCACCGGAGTCAAGGGCGCGCAGATCGTCAACCTGTCGCGCGACCTGGCGCGGGCGCTGTCGCTCATCAGCATCCGCGTGGTCGAGACCATCCCGGGCAAGAACACCATGGCGCTGGAACTGCCCAACGCCAAGCGGCAGACCATCCGGCTGGCGGAGATTCTCGGTTCGAGCAGCTACCACGAGGCCGCATCGCTGCTGACCATGGGCTTGGGCAAGGACATCGTCGGCAACCCCGTGGTCGTCGATCTGGCGAAGATGCCGCATCTGCTCGTGGCCGGCACCACCGGCTCGGGCAAGTCCGTCGGCGTCAACGCCATGATTCTCAGCCTGCTGTACAAGGCCGAGCCGAGCGACGTGCGGCTGATTCTGATCGACCCGAAGATGCTCGAGCTCAGCGTCTACGACGGCATCGCCCACCTGCTCGCCCCGGTGGTCATCGACATGAAGCAGGCGGCGCAGGCGCTGAACTGGTGCGTCGGTGAAATGGAACGGCGCTACAAGCTGATGAGCAAACTCGGCGTGCGCAATCTGGCCGGGTACAACACCAAGGTGCAGGAGGCCAAGGCGCGCGGCGAGCCGCTGACCAACCCCTTCAGCCTCACCCCGGACGCGCCCGAGCCGCTGGAAAAACTGCCGCACATCGTCGTGGTGATCGACGAGCTGGCCGACTTGATGATGGTCGTGGGCAAGAAGATCGAGGAACTCATCGCCCGTCTGGCGCAAAAGGCCCGCGCCTCGGGCATCCACCTCATCCTGGCCACGCAGCGCCCCAGCGTGGACGTGATCACCGGGCTGATCAAGGCGAATATTCCGACCCGTATCGCGTTTCAGGTGTCGAGCAAGGTCGATTCGCGCACCATCCTCGACCAAATGGGCGCGGAGAGCTTGCTCGGCATGGGCGACATGCTTTACCTGCCGCCGGGCTCGGGCATGCCGCAGCGGGTGCACGGCGCGTTCGTCAGCGACGCCGAGGTGCACCGCGTGGTCGAGGACATCAAAAGCCGCGGCGGGCCGAACTATCTCGACGGCATCCTCACCGGCGAGGACGCTGAGGGCGCGGCAGCGGTACCGGGTCTGGCGGGGCAGGCCGACGGCGAGAGCGACCCGCTGTACGACCAGGCGGTGCAAATCGTGTTGCAGCACCGCAAGGCGTCGATTTCTTTGGTGCAGCGTCATCTGCGCATCGGTTACAACCGTTCTGCCAGATTGCTGGAGCAAATGGAACAATCCGGGCTGGTGTCCGCGCTCACCCCCAGCGGCAACCGCGACATCCTGGTGCCGGTGCGCGACGACTGAGGGCCAGCAGCGCCCGCCCGGATGCGGACGCGGCTGGCCGCTGAAAAGAAAGAGTTTGTGATGATGACCTTGATTGCCCGGGCGCGGTCTGCCGCCGCCGCGCTGGTTTTGGGCTGCGGCGTATCCGTCGCCTGCATGTCGGCAGCGCTGGCTGCCGACCCGGTGCAGACGCTGCAGCAGTGGCTGCAGCAAACCCGCAGTGGCAGCGCGCAGTTCACGCAGACGATCAGCAACCCCAAGGGGCCGGCGCAGGCGCCTGCATCCGGGCAGTTCGCCTTCGAGCGCCCCGACCGCTTCCGTTGGGATTACGTCAAGCCGTATGCCCAGACCATCGTCAGCGACGGCAAACAGCTCTGGACTTACGACCGCGACCTCGACCAAGTGACCATCACCGCGGTGAGCCAGGCGTTCAAAGGCACGCCGGCGGCGATCTTTGCCGGTGAGGATGTGACCAGGCTGTTCGATCTGCGCGCCATGCCCGACGCCGGCGGGCTGCAGTGGGTGCAGGCTACGCCCAAATCCAAAGACAGCAATTTCGACTGGATCCGCATCGGTCTGCGCAGCACGCCGCAAGGGCCGCAAGTCGTCGAGCTGCAGCTGCGCGACGCCTTCGGCCAGATATCGACCATCCGCTTCAGCGACATCGTGAGCAACCCGCCGTTGCCGGCCGGGCGCTTCCACTTCACCCCGCCCAAAGGCGCATCGGTCATCAGCCAGCCGTGAGCAGACCACCCGACAGTCCCGGATTGTTCGACGAGCCGGCGCCTGCGCCGCGCGGGCCGGGGGCTGCATCGCTGCTGCCGCCTTTGGCCGAGCGGCTGCGGCCGCGGCATCTGGACGACGTCGTCGGCCAGCGCCATCTGCTCGGCCCCGGCAAGCCATTGCGCGTGGCCTTCGAGACACGCCGGCTGCACTCCATGCTGTTCTGGGGGCCGCCCGGCGTGGGCAAGACCACGCTGGCGCGGCTCATGGCCGACGCTTTCGACGCCGATTTTTTGCCGCTGTCGGCGGTGCTCGCCGGGGTGAAAGACATCCGCGACGCGGTGGCGCAGGCGCAGGCGGCACAGCAACGTGGTCGCGCCACCATCGTGTTCGTCGACGAGGTGCACCGCTTCAACAAAAGTGCCTCTTTTCAATTTCGAGTGGGTAAGCTGGACCTGAGCAGGTACGGGATCGG
>JBFXEK010000227.1:0-4101 GCA_050180155.1 Thiomonas sp.
GGGTCGAAATAATCGGGTAGCGGCGTTTCCGGCACGGGCTTGCCGTTGATCACCAAGTGTTTGTCCTCATAGGACACGGTGTCGCTGGGCAGGCCGACGATGCGCTTGATGTAGTCGATGCGTGGATCTTTCGGCAGGCGAAAGACGATGACGTCGCCGCGCTGCGGCGCCTCGCCGGGGGTGAGGCGGGTGTCGAGCAGCGGCAGCCGCAGGCCGTAGATGAATTTGTTGACCAGAATCAGATCACCCGGCACCAAGGTCGGCTCCATCGACCCCGACGGAATTTTGAACGGCTCGGCGACGAACGAGCGCAGCAGAAACACCACCAGGATGACCGGAAACAGGCCGGCGGTCCATTCCAGCCACCACGGCTGGCGTTGCACCCGCTCGCGCGCCGCCTCGATCTGCGCCTCGGTGGCCACCGCGCCGTCGAGCGCCAGGCCCTGCTGCTGCAACGCGGCGCGACGCGCTTGCAACTGCTCGGCAGCCGCTTTCGCCGCCCGCCGACGCTGCGGTGCGAAGTACCAGCGCTCGGCAAACCAGAAAACGCCGGTGACGATCAGGAGGATGAACAGCAGCAGGGTGAAGTTGACGGTCGGCGCGGTTTCCATGGAGGAGGGTGTTTCGGGAGAAATGGGTCAGTCTTCGACTTGCAGGATGGCGAGGAAGGCTTCTTGCGGCACCTCGACCGAGCCGATCTGCTTCATGCGTTTTTTACCCGCTTTTTGCTTTTCCAGCAGCTTGCGCTTGCGCGTGATGTCGCCGCCATAGCACTTGGCCAGCACGTTTTTGCGCAGCGCTTTGATTGTCTCACGCGCAATGATGTTGCCGCCGATGGCCGCCTGGATGGCGACGTCGAACATCTGCCGCGGAATGATTTCGCGCATTTTCGCCGCCACCTGCCGGCCGCGGAACTGCGCCTGGCTGCGGTGCACGATGATCGACAGCGCGTCGACGCGGTCGCCGTTGATCAGCATGTCCACCTTGACCACGTCGGCTGGGCGATATTCTTTGAATTCATAGTCCATCGACGCGTAGCCGCGCGACACGCTCTTGAGCTTGTCGAAAAAGTCCAGCACGATCTCCGCCAGCGGCAGGTCGTAAGTGAGCATGACCTGCCGGCCGTGGTAGGCCATGTTCAGCTGCACGCCGCGCTTCTGATTGGCCAGAGTCATCACCGGGCCGACGTACTCCTGCGGCATGTACAGATGCACGGTGACGATGGGCTCGCGGATTTCGGCGATACGTCCCTGGTCGGGCATTTTGGAAGGGTTTTCCACCTCGATGACGTCACCGTTGGCCAGCACCACCTGATAGACCACCGACGGCGCCGTGGTGATGAGATCCTGGTCGAACTCGCGCTCCAAGCGCTCCTGCACGATTTCCATGTGCAGCAGGCCGAGGAAACCGCAGCGGAAGCCAAAACCCAGCGCCTGGCTGACTTCCGGCTCGAAGCGCAGCGCGGCGTCGTTGAGCTTGAGTTTTTCCAGCGCGTCGCGCAATTGGTCGTATTCGCTGGCTTCTGTGGGATACAGCCCGGCGAACACCTGCGGCTGGATTTCCTTGAACCCGGGCAGCGGCGCGCTCGCCGGACCGAGGTTGTTCGGTAGCTTTTTTTCCAGCGTGATGGTGTCGCCCACCTTGGCCGCCTGCAGTTCTTTGATGCCGGCGATGACGAAACCGACCTCGCCGGCGCCGAGCACGTCGCGCTGCACCGACTTCGGGGTGAACACGCCGAGTTGTTCGACGTTGTACGCCGCGTGCGTGGCCATCATCTGGATGCGGTCGCCTTTGCGCACCATGCCGTCGACCACCCGCACCAGCATGACCACACCGACGTACGGATCGAACCAGGAATCGATGATCATCGCGCGCAGCGGCGCGTCGCGCACGCCTTTGGGCGGCGGCATGCGGGTGATGACCGCTTCGAGAATGTCGTCGATGCCCATGCCCGTCTTGGCGCTGCAGGGGATGGCGTCGCTGGCGTCGATGCCAATGACGTCTTCGATCTCTTGCTTGGCACGCTCGGGATCCGCCTGCGGCAAATCCATTTTGTTGAGCACCGGCACGACCTCGACGCCGAGGTCCAGCGCGGTGTAGCAGTTGGCCACCGTCTGCGCCTCCACGCCCTGGCTGGCGTCGACCACCAGCAGCGCGCCTTCGCAGGCCGAAAGCGAGCGGCTGACCTCATAGCTGAAATCGACGTGACCGGGAGTGTCGATGAGGTTGAGGGTGTAGGTCTGGCCGTCGCGTGCGGTGTATTGCAGCGCAGCGGTCTGCGCCTTGATGGTGATACCGCGCTCGCGCTCGATGTCCATCGAGTCGAGCACCTGCGCCTCCATTTCCCGGTCCGACAACCCGCCGCAGCGCTGGATGATGCGGTCGGCAAGGGTCGATTTGCCGTGGTCGATGTGCGCGATGATGGAAAAATTGCGAATGAGGTTCATGCAAAAACCGCCGGGGCAAACGGCTCAGGCCCCGCGCAGCCGCCGTGCAGGAAGGCAAGGGGTGGGATCGTCAACAAAAAAGGCGCGACAAGCCTGGCGCGCCCTCAACCCATCATTGCGCATCGAACTGGCAACTGCCGACGCCTGATGAATTTTGATTCTACCGCGTCAAGCGAGAGTGGCTTTAGCTCTGCGGCCGCAGCAGGATGTAGAGCGCCGAGTCGCCGCGGCGCACCAGCACTGCCACTTGTTTGCCCGCGGGCAACTGCGCGCTGACGGCATTGAACTGCGCGGCGCTGCCGATCGCCACATTGCCCACGGCGAGAATCACGTCACCCACGCGCAGACCGTCGCGCGCCGCGCCGTTGCGCACCGCCTCGACCAGCACCCCGCTGCTCACGCCGAGCTGGCGTTTTTGCGCCTCGTTCAGGTCGATGACCTTGACCCCTAGTGCATTGGCCTTGCTCACCGCCTCGGGCTTGGGCTCCTGGCTGGCCTGTTCGCCGGGCTTTTTGTCCATGACCCACTCGCCCACCTTGACGTCGAGCGTCAGCGTCTTGCCCATGCGCAGCACCTGCATCGGTACCACGGTGTCGGGTTTGGTCTCGCCCACCAACCGCGGCAGATCGTTGGCCCGCTCCACCGGCTTGCCGTTGAAGCTGATGACGATGTCGCCCGCCTGCACGCCGGCTTGGTCGGCTGCGCCGCCTTTTTCCACCATGCGCACCAGCGCGCCGCGCGCCTGCCCCAGACCGAGCGACTCGGCCAATTCACGGCTGACGGCATCGATCTGCACGCCGATCTTGCCGCGCACCACATAGCCGTGCTTTTTCAACTGCTCGACCACACGCATGGCTTCGTCGATCGGGATGGCGAACGAAATTCCCATGAAACCGCCGGTGCGGCTGTAGATTTGTGAGTTGATGCCAATGACCTGTCCACGCATGTCGATCAGCGGCCCGCCGGAATTACCCGGGTTGACCGCGACGTCGGTCTGGATGAACGGCGTGTAGTCGCCGGTGTCGCGCCCCTTGGCGCTGACGATGCCTGCGGTGACGGTGTTTTCCAGGCCGAAAGGCGAGCCGATGGCCACGACCCATTCGCCGACCTTGACCTTGGACGAATCGCCGATCTGCACCACGGGAAGCGGTTGCTTGGCGTCGATTTTCACCAGCGCGACGTCGGTGCGTTTGTCGACACCGACGAGCTTGGCCTTGAATTCGCGTTTGTCGGTCAGGGTGACGAGGATTTCGTCGGCGCCATCGACCACGTGCGCGTTGGTCATGATGTCGCCGTCCGGGCTGATGATGAACCCCGAACCCACGCCGGTGGGACGCTCCTCTTCACCCTGCGGCGCGTCCTTGCCGCCCTTGGGCGTGTCCGGCGCAGGGATGGGCACGCCGAAAAACCGCCGTAGCAGTTCGCGCGTCTGTTCGTCCATCTGGTCGCCGCTGCCCACCGGCACTTTTTTGTACGTGCGGATATTGACCACCGACGGCCCGGTTTTTTCGACCAACGCGGTGAAATCGGGCAGCGCGCAGGCGCAGGCCGGTTGTGGCGCACTGCCGGCTGCCTGTGCCGGCGCCGCCAGCGTGGCCCCGGTCAGCAGCACGGCCCCCAAACTCATCCAAAAGGTTTTTTTCACCACTATCTC
>JBFXEK010000228.1:0-4094 GCA_050180155.1 Thiomonas sp.
CTGTTTGGCGATGATCGCCGCCAGCGAGCCATAGAGATAAAAGTCGTACCACTCGAATACCGTGCCGAGCGACGAGGCGAAGATCACCTTTTTCTCGCCTGCGGTCATGGGGCGCGATGGCGCGCCGATTGCAATGGAAGCCATGCTCAAGTCTCCTCAATGTGGACATGGGCGTGACGTCGCTGCTGGGTCCTCTTCAACGCCCCGCGCCCGCAACGCAACGCATCGCCCCCGCGGCGGCGAATTGTTACCGCACGTCACAGGAGCTGACGGATTGTTTTGTGCGTAACTGACCGCGCGCTGACAAGCGCATCGACAAAATTCAGGGAAATCACTGAGCTGCACCGCAGCAATTTCAGCCGATCGCCGCGGCTGGAAATCATCGACCACTTTTACCGCGCGCCGGCGAATGATTGTTGCGTCGCACAAAACCTCGCCCCGTCGGCTGCGGGCACAAAAAAACCGGCGCGAGGCCGGTTTTCGTTGCCGCTGCCGGGCTACTCAGCCGGGCAGACCGACGGTGGGGTTGCCCAGGTTGGTCCACTCGTTCATCGAACCGGCGTAGAGCTTGGAGTTCTTGTTGCCCAGGATTTCGTGCACCACGAACCAGGCGCCAGACGCCAGGTGGCCAGTGTTGCAGTAGGTCGTGGTGGGGGCGTTGTCGCTGATGCCGAAGTCGTGGAAGATTTTTTTGTAATCGGCAGCGCTCATGAACATCGCCGCACCGTGGTCGTCTTTGACGATGGCGTCGATCGGGAACGACTTGGCGCCGGGCAGGTGGCCGGCGGTCTTGTTGATCGGCTTCTTGAAAATCCCCAGGTATTGTGCCGTCGGCCGGGCGTCGATGAACTGCTCGGTGCCGCTCTTGAGCGCTTCCTTGACGTCGTTCAGCCCGGCCAGAATCGCCTTGTCCTCCGGCCCGGCCTTCCAGTCCCCGGTTTTTTTCGGCGCCGGCGCGGTGCTCACCGGATAGCCGGCGTTGATCCAGGCGTTGGTACCGCCGTTGAGGATGGCGATCTGGTCTGCGGGCACGCCGAAGTAGCGCATCTGGAAGTACAGCCGGGTGCCGCGATCCATGGCGAACACGGCGTTGCCGGTGGGCACGATCACGTACGGCTTGCCGCTATCGACCCCGGCGGCGTCCATCACTTTGGTGAAGTACTCCGCGGTGGGCATCATCGCCTTGAGCTTGACGCCATCGACCGTGCGCTCCTGGCGGATGTCGTTGAAGTTCACCAGGTCGGCGCCGGCGATGTGGCCGCCGGTTTTTTTCACGAAATGATTTTTGCCCAGCACCGGCTCTTCGTCGTAGGCCTTCATGCTGCCGCCGCCGCGAATGTCGATGACGGTGACGTCGTTCAAATGCGCCTTGAGCCACTGCGGCGTGACCAGCGGTCCGGGCACGTTCATGGCCAATGCGGCGTGGGCTGCGCCCGTGGCGATGGCTGCGGCAATCGGGGTTTTGGCAAGTTTCATTTGGCTCCTCACGAGGTTGGTGATATTCGCCGATCTCAACGGTCAGCGATGGGGTTGCGCCGCTCTGCCTTACGAGCAGCCGGCGGTGCATGCCTCGCCCGCCGCCGGCGTGGGCGCGGACGATCGGTCATTCGGCGGGTTGTTGTGCCAGGCACAACGCGGCAGCGCGGGCTGCAAATCGTCTCCACTTGTTTTTGTCGTTCACAGTGCCTCGGCGCGCAAAGGCAACGCCGCAGCACACTCCCTGTGCAACGGGGCGGCGTCATCCGGCGGTACAACCGAACCACGCCTACCAAGCTTCACAAGACGAGGAGCAAAACTTGGGTGGCTCCACTGTAGGCAGGCCGTGGCGCGGAAACTAGGGCCAGTATGTATCAACTGTGAACTTGCGTTTCCGCCAGACCGTGCAGTTTTTCACGCAAATCCGCGGCAAAGCGTAAAACCGACAGCACAGTGCTCGGCGCCGCGCCGTCGCATTCGCACAATCTCTTTCGACCAGGGCAAGCGTCTCGCCCGGTTTGCATCGAAAGGGTTTGCATCATGCGACTGTTCTCGTGGATTGCTCGCCGCCGCGCCTCGGCGTTCGACATGGCCGAGACGGCCACCCCGCCGGCCACGGCCATCGTCGAAGACAGCGGCCTGGACGGCCTGTACCTCGGCCTGGCCGTGCAGAGCCACCTGGCGTGGAAACAGCGGCTGCGCACCGTGGTGCGCGAAGGCCGGCACGACGCCGTCGACGTCGCCGAGCTCGCCGCCGACGATCTGTGCGCTTTGGGGCAATGGCTTCATGGCACGGCGCGCGCCCGTTACGGCCACCTGCCCGAGTTCGCCCGGCTGCGCAAAGCGCACGCCGAGTTTCATCTCACCGCAGCGCAGGTCGTGCTGCTCAGCCGCCAGGCGCAACGCGCCGCGGCGCAAGCGCTGCTGCGCGGGGCTTTTGACTCACTGTCCGATCGAGTGCAGCTCGAATTGGTGCGTTTGCATTCCGCAGCACGCGCGCAGTGAGCACACTGTAAAAAATGTGTCGCGCGACGGGCAGCGTGTGTGGCTTTCGCGCACAATCCACTGCAGGCACGACGCTGCCGCGCGCGGCCACAACGACGAGGAGATCCGCATGTCTTTGCTGCAAGATTTCAAAGCGTTTGCCATCAAAGGCAATGTCATCGATCTGGCCGTGGCCGTGATCATCGGCGGCGCCTTTGGCAAGATCGTCGATTCGCTGGTCAACAACATCATCATGCCGTTGATCGGCGCGATCATCGGCAAACTGGACTTTTCCAATCTGTTCATCGTCCTCGGCGCCGCACCGCCTGGCACGCCGCGCACCTTGGACGCGATGAAAAAGGCCGGTGTCCCCGTGCTCGGCTACGGCGAGTTCATCACCGTGAGCATCAACTTCCTCATCCTGGCGTTCATCATTTTCATGATGGTGCGCATCATCTCAAAGCTCAAGCGCGAGCAACCCGCGCCGGCACCGGCGCCGGCGCCCACGCCGGAAGACATCGTGCTGCTGCGCGAAATCCGCGACGCGCTGAAAAAATGAGCCGCTGCCGTGGTCACGGCTGCCGCGGCAGCGCCACCCAGAAGGTCGCTCCCTGCCCAGGCTGCGACAGCACGCCGGCGGTGCCGCCGTGTTTCTCGGCCACCAGGCGCACGAAATACAGCCCCAGCCCGGTACTGCCCGGCTGCGGTGTGGCGCTGACGTAGCGCTGAAACAAGCGTGCAGCCTGCTGCGCGGACAAACCCGCCCCCTGATCGCGCACCCAAAAACGTACCGCCTGCGGCAACAGCTCGGCCCCCAGCGTGACCGTGCTGCCTGCCGGGCTGTGACGCACGGCGTTGCGCAGCAGATTGCCCACGGCGCGTTCCAGCGCGGCAAAATCGCCGCGCACCCAGACCGGGTCGTCGGGAAGTTGCCGGGTGAAGCGCACGCCATGGGCCAGCGCGTCGTCGTAGGCAAAATCGGCCGCTTGGTGCAACACCGCGCCGAGGTCGAGCTCGGTCAGCGCCGCTGGTTGCAGCGCCTGCGCGCGCGACAAATCGAGAAATCCCTGCGCCAGATCGTGCGCCCGGCGCAGTTGGGCAAGCAGCCGGGCACGCGCCGCGTCGTCCAGCGGCCCGGCCTGTAGTTGGCGCACCGCCGCCAGCAGCGGGGCGCGCACGTCGTGGCTGATGAAAGCCAGCGCATCGTCGCGGCGAGCCTGTAGATCACGCAGTTCGCGTTGCGCCCGCTGCACTTCGACGATGCGCTGCTCGAAGCTCAGTCGTTGGCGAGCCGGCTGCCGCGCCGCATCCGGCCCGGCGGCAGCGACCTGGCGCAACTGCTGCAGTTCCTCATCGAGATGGCTGCGCGCCGCTTCCAGCCGTCGCCAGCTCCACAGCGGGTAGGCCGACAGCGCCGCCGCCAACGCTGCGCCGGGGGGCCACCACCAGCCGGCAAGCTGCGGCAGCCAGGCTGCTGCCAGTAGCAGCCCCAGCGTCCACCCCGCACTGGCCAGCAGCCCAGGCAAGGGCATGAGCCGGGGCAGCCACAGCAGCGGCACCAGCGCCACCAGCGCGGATAGCGCCAGCGCCCACCCGGGCGGCACGCGCCGGATCAAGCCGCCGTCGCGCAGCGC
>JBFXEK010000229.1:0-4090 GCA_050180155.1 Thiomonas sp.
CCGTGTTGATGCCCAGCAGGTTGCCGCGTGCGTCCACCAGCGCGCCGCCGGAATTGCCAGGGTTGATCGCCGCATCGGTCTGGATGAAATTCTCGAAGGTGTTGAACCCCAGCTGGGTGCGGCCGAGCGCGCTGATGATGCCTTGTGTCACCGTTTGGCCAACGCCGAAGGGGTAGCCGATGGCCAGCACCACGTCGCCGACATGGGCGTTGGCGTCGTTGCCGAAAGTGATGACCGGAAGGTGGTCGAGGCGGATACGCAGCACGGCCAGATCGGTGTCGGGGTCGCGGCCGACCAATGTGGCCGGAGCCTGCCGGCCATCGGCCAGCGTGACTTCGATCTGGTCGGCGCCCTCGACCACGTGGTTGTTGGTCAGGATGTAGCCGTTGGGGCTGACGATCACCCCCGAGCCCAGGCCGATCGCCGGCTGGCGATTGCCCTGGAATTGCCGCCGCCATGGATCGAGGCCGGGAGTGCGCCGCGGCATTTTGGCCGTGGTGATCGACACTACCGCCGGCATCGCCTTTTGCGCCGCTGCGCTATAGCTGTCGGCTGCCGGCTGGGTAGTGGATGTTTGCGGCGGCGCCTGAATGGTCACGACCGCCGGTCTGCTTGCCTCGGCGGGCGCGCCCGCGCCGAAACGCACCCACTGCGGCTTGAGGGTGGAGACGACGAACAGCGCGGCCAGCGCAATCGTCGCAGTCTGGGAAAATAGCAGCCAGAGGCGTCGCATGATTCAGGTTCGGGTGCAAAAATCGCAAATGGCGGCGCGTCCTCACGCTTCAAGGTCACCCATGCACAGAGAACATTTGGCAAGCGAAATCGACAAGTTGCTCGATTGCTCCCGCTGGGCAGATTATTGCCCAAACGGTTTGCAGGTCGAGGGCCGCGACGAAATCCTGCGCCTGGTCACCGGGGTGACGGCGAGCCTGGCGTTGATCGAGCGCGCCATTGCGCTGCGCGCCGACGCGATCGTCGTGCACCACGGCTATTTCTGGCGCGGCGAAGACCCGCGCGTGGTGCGGCAAAAGCGCAAGCGCCTGGCATTGCTGTTGGCTGCCGACATCAATCTGTTCGCCTACCACCTGCCGCTGGATGCTCACGCCGAGCTGGGCAACAACGTCATGCTCGCCAAGCGCCTGGGCTGGTCGGTGCAAGCGAGGTTCGGCAAGCAACAGATCGGCTGCTTGGGCAGCGCGCCGCAGTCCACCGTGGGCGAACTGGCGCAGGCCGTGGCGCGCAGTCTGGGGCGGACGCCGCTGCTCATCGGCGAGGCACACGCCCCGGTGGGGCCGCTGGCATGGTGCACCGGCGCGGCGCAAGACTGGATCGAAGACGCTTGGGCGGCCGGCGCCCGCACTTACGTCAGCGGCGAGATTTCCGAGCCGACTGCGCACTTCGCCCGCGAAATGGGCATCAGCTATCTGGCTTGCGGCCATCACGCCACCGAGCGCGAGGGCATCCGCGCGCTGGGCGAGTATCTGGCGGCGCACTACGGCCTCAACCATGTATTCATCGACATCGACAACCCGGCGTGACGACGGCCCGGCGCCGATCGCCATCACTCTGGGCGACGCTTGCGGCATCGGCCCGGAGCTCATCGTGCGCGCCTTTGCCCGGCGGCAGGCGCAGGGGTGCGTGGTGTACGGCGATGCCGCCTGGCTGGCGCGCATGGCTCGCGGCATGCAGTTTGCGCCCGAAAGCAGCCGCCCGGTGGTGGTCGAGCTCGATGGCTTGGACGAATGGCGCGATGTGCCCGACGGCGCGCTTGCGGTGCTGTCGGTGACGCGCTTGCCGCAAGACTTGCGTATCGGCGAAGTCGACGCCCGCGCTGGCGCTGCGGCGTATGCCTGCATCGCGGCGGCGGCCGCCGATGCGCTGGCCGGCCGCGTGGCTGCGGTGGTCACCGCGCCGATCCACAAGGAGGCGTTGCACGCTGCCGGCATCGACTTTCCCGGCCATACCGAAATCCTGCAACATCTGGCCGGCGGTGTGCCGGTGCGCATGATGCTGGCCAACGACCAGCTCAAAACCGTGCTGGTGACGGTGCACCTGGCGCTGCGTCGGGCTATCGACGCGGTGACCACCGACGCCATCGTGCAAACCCTGCGCATCGCCCATGCAGCGGCAAGCCTGTGGGGCGTGCCGCAACCGCGTATTGCCGTGGCCGGGCTCAATCCGCATGCCGGTGAGGGTGGGCTGTTCGGCGACGAGGAGGCGCGCGTCATCGCCCCCGCGATCGCGCAGGCGCGGGCCGAGGGCATCGACGCTAGCGGCCCCTATCCACCCGACACCGTGTTCATGCGCGCGCGGCATGCGCCACCGGCGCACCCGGGGGAATTCGACATCGTCATCGCCATGTACCACGACCAGGGGCTGATTCCGGTGAAATATCTTGGGGTCGAGCACGGCGTCAACGTCACTCTCGGACTGCCGTTCGTGCGTACCAGCCCGGATCACGGCACGGCGTTGGACATCGCCGGCCAAGATCGCGCCGATCCGGCCAGCCTGATCGCGGCCATTCGCATGGCACGGCAGATGGTTGCTGCGCGGCGGCTGCAGGCGACGTTGACGCCGCCTTGAAAGCGGCTTCAGGCGCCGATTCCCAGCAGCAGGCTGCGCAGTTCGCGCAGCACGAGATCGATATTGGGGTGTTCGACGGCAAAGCGCGCGGCAAGAGATTGCGTTTGCTCGGCCAGATCGTTCGCCTGCGCTCCGCCGCCGGGTTGCTCGGCGGCATGCTCCAAAGCGTGGCGAATGTCCTGATCCAAAGTCTGCAGCAGAGCCTTGAGCTCGGGGTCGATTTGCGGCTGCGACTGCAAAACGGTGTGCAGGCGTTGCAGGGTGTCGCGGATTTGGGTGTCAGACATGGTGTCGGCGGTGAAAGTAGACGCGCACATTGTGCCCATGCGCACTGGGCGCGGCAAGGCGCGCGGTCAAATCATCGCCAGGCTTTGCCGCTGCGCTGGCGGCGGGAATGCGGCGTCGAGTTCGGCCAGATCGGCGGCGCAAAGCCGCAGTGCCGCAGCGGCGAGATTTTCGCGCAAATGCGTACCGCGCACCGCCTTGGGGATGGCCACGACCCCAGGCTGACGCAGCACCCAGGCCAGGGCGATTTGCGCCGCGCTGGCGGCGTGGCGCTGCGCTATGGCCTGCAGCGCGGGATGCGCGCTCAGTGCTCCCTGGTCGATCGGGCTGTAGGCCATCAGCGGCATCGCATGCTGCTGCTGCCACGGCAGTAGGTCGAACTCCACACCGCGCGCGCTCAGGCTGTAATACACCTGATTGGCCGCACATTGCCTGCCGCCCGATGAGGCGAACAGTTCGCCCATGTCGCTGAGGTCGAAGTTGCTGACTCCCCAGCGCCGGATCAGCCCGCGCGCCTGCAGCCTGGAAAACCCCTCCACGGTCTGCGCCAGCGGAATGTCGCCGCGCCAGTGCAGCAGGTACAGGTCGATGACGTCCAGTTGCAACCGGCGCAGGCTGCGCTCGCAGGCGGCGACCACGCCGCTTGCGCTGGCATGGTGCGGATAGACCTTGCTGACCACGGTCAGGTCGTCGCGGCGCACTTCGCCGGCGGCGAACGCCTGTCGCAGCGCGATGCCGAGCAAGGTTTCGGCACCGCCTTCGCCGTACATTTCGGCAGTGTCGATCAGACGGTAGCCCAGGCGCAGCGCTTCGCGCACGGCGGCGATTTCGCTTTGCTGCTGGTCTGCCCGTTCGCCCATGCGCCAAGTGCCCAGACCCAGGGCTGGGAGCGTGGTGCCATCGGGGAAACGGCGCGGAGGGAGGGTTGGCTTCATCGTCGGATGGTGGGTCAGAAGAGTGCGCGCAGCCAGCGGTCGTCGAGCGCGCCCAGCAGCAACACCGCGACGATGAAGCCAAGTACGAAGGCCATGAGGGTTTGCAGCAGGCGGTTGGTGCGCCTTTGCTCCTGCAGCAGCTCGCGCAGCAGCGCGTCGTCACGTGCGCCGCGCGCCTGCTGTTGCAACGCCTGGTGCAACAGCCGGGGCAGTTCCGGTAGGTATTGCGCGTAGCGGCTCGATTCGTTTTTCAGCTTGTCGCGGAACGCCGGCCAGCCGACCTGGCT
>JBFXEK010000230.1:0-4055 GCA_050180155.1 Thiomonas sp.
TGGTGTTCATCAACGCGGTCAAGGAGATTTCGGCCACCAGCCTGTTGGCCTCGCAGGGCAGCGAAACTCTGGCATACGAAGCGTATGTGCGCTTTCAGGAAGGCAATTACACCCAGGGCAGTGCGCTGAGTATGGTGATGATCGCGCTGGTGCTGGCCATGCTGCTGCTTGGCCGCTGGCTGGGGCGGGCGAAGACAGTGGGGGTGGGATGACGGCGATACAAATCGACCACATCGACAAACGCTACGCCGCGCAGCCGGTGCTGCACGACGTGTCGCTGCAGGTGCGTGCCGGTGAACTGCTCACGCTGCTCGGCGCTTCGGGTAGCGGCAAAACCACGCTGCTGCGCATCCTCGCCGGATTGGAGCGCGCCGACGCCGGAAGCGTGCGGTTTGGCGACGCCGTGGTGCAGGGCGAGCGGGTGTTCGTGCCGCCGCAGCGCCGCGGTCTGGGCATGGTGTTTCAGAGCTACGCGCTGTGGCCGCACTTGGACGTGGCGGGCAATCTGGCGCTGGCGTTGCGCGAGCAAGGCAAAGGGCGCGCCGAAATCGCCCAGCGTATCGACGAGGCGCTGCAAACCGTGGGGCTGGCGGGAATGCAGCGCCGCGCCATCCATCAGCTCTCCGGCGGGCAGCAGCAGCGCGTGGCGCTGGCCCGCGCGCTGGTGGCGCAGCCGCGCGTGCTGCTGATGGACGAGCCGCTGTCCAACCTCGATGCGGGGCTGCGCGACGAACTGCGCGACCAGATCCGCGCCCTGCAGCAGCGCCTGGGTATCACCACGGTGTTCGTCACCCACGATCAGACCGAGGCCTTGGCGATATCCGACCGTATCGCGCTGCTGCATCAGGGCAGGCTGGTGGCGCTGGGCACGCCAGAGGCCATTTATCAGCAGCCGCCATCGGCCTATGTCGCGCAGTTTCTGGGCAAGGCCAACGTGCTGCGCGCCAGGTGGGACGGCAGCGCGTTGCGGCTTGGCGGCGCGGTATTGCCGGCGCTCGTGCCCGCCTCGATTGCCGCGGGACACGATGTCAGCGTGGTCATCCGGCCGCAAAACTTGTGCTGGGCCGATGCCGCTGCGGCGGACGCCGCCGTGCTTGCCGCGCAGGTGCGGCAAGTGCATTTGCTCGGCGCGCTGCGCGAATACCACTTGGACGTGCCTGCGCTCGGTGTCGAACTCACTTTGGCCGAACTGTCGAGCCAGCCGCAACGCGGCGGCGCACAGCGCGTTGCGCTGCCGCGTGCGGCATTGCGGGTGTTGCCACCCCCTCAGACTGGCAGTGCGGGCGGCTGAGCGGGCGGTGCAGGCGCGGGCACATGCCCGACCTTGACGTAAATCGTGCAGCCCTCGCGGCTGAACGGCGCATGCTGGCTCAGATGCGGGCTGCGCATCCACGTGCCGACCGGATAGCGGCCGTGTTCGTCCTCGAACACGCCGTCGAGCACGAAAATTTCCTCCCCGCCCCAGTGCCGGTGCGGGGTGAACACCGTGCCGGGCGCCCATTGCACCAGCGCGGCGTGCTCGCCGGCAAAGTCCGACAGCGGCTTGACCTGCAGCCCCGGCACCAGACCGGGCAGCCAGGGCGCGGACAGCGTGTCCACGACCACGCGCTGCCCGTCGTCGGGCTGCAGATGCCGCAGCTTGACCAGCAGGGTGCAGCCGGTGTCGGTGTACGGCGCATGGCGCGATCCCGGCGGGTTTTTCAGGTAGGTGCCGGCAGGATAGACGCCGTGCTCGTCGGCAAAGATGCCGTCGAGCACCAGGATTTCCTCGCCCAGCGGGTGGGTGTGCGCGGCAAAGCGGCTACCGGCGGCGTAACGCACGATGGACGTGGCGCGCGCCGCTTCGCCGCCTTCGCGCTCGATCATGCGGCGCTGCACCCCCGGCGCGGGCGAATCGACCCAGGGCAGCGCGGTGGTGTCGACCACCTCGGTGCGCGCGTAGTCGGCGCGCAGCCGCAAATCCTCGGCGAGCGCGTTCATGGCGACACCTGGCGGGTGGGCAGGATCAGCAGCTCCTGCGGGTTGACGTGCGGCGGCTGGGCGAAAGCGTAGACCAGCGCCTGCGCGATGTCCTGCGCGTGCAGCGCGGCGATCGCATCGCGCCGCGCCTTCATCTGCTCGGCCGGCACGTTGAAGCCCCAGTCGGTGTAGACCGCGCCGGGCTCGATCAGCGACACGCGGATGCCTTCGGGGCCGAGCTCCTTGCGCAGCGCGTCGTGCAGCCCGACGACGGCGAACTTGGTCGCGTTGTACACCGCCCAGCCGTCGATGCCGCGCCGCCCGCCCACGCTGGACACGGTGTTGATCATCGCCCCCGGGCGGCCGCGCAGCAGCGGAATCGCCGCGCGGGTGCAGAACAACACGCCCCAGAGGTTGGCGGCTATCGTGGCTTTCCACTGCTCGGTTTTGCCGTGCTCGAACGCCCCAAAGTAGCCGACCCCGGCGTTGTTGAACAGCAGGTCCAGCCCGCCAAAGCGCTGCTTGACCCCATCGAACAGCTTTTGCACTTGCGCCTCGTCGCCGACGTCGGTGGGCACCGGGTGCGCGCGCTCGCCCAGCTCGGCGGCCAGCGCCTGCAGCTTGTCGGCCGAGCGCGCGGCCAGCACCACGTGCATGCCTTCGGCCACCAGGGCGCGCGCGGCGGCGGCGCCGATGCCGCTCGAGGCGCCGGTGATCACCGCGATTTGGTCTTTCAGGGAACGCATTTGCATCGAAGTCCTCCTTGTTCTTTGAACACGAAACCAATGCTAGGCGCCGCCGCCCGCTGCTGCAGGCGCGGCGGCGATGCGGCGGGCGGCGGTGCGGTTTTGGCCGTGGGCGTTGCAGGACGCGCCGGTTTGTGCCAGCGCCTGGCGGCAACCCGATGCTCACCCGGCGCAAACGCGGAAAAGCCGCCCGCAGGCGGCTTCGTTTGCTCCGCGCCCAGGCGCGCGGTCAGGGCAGCTCTTCGTACAACGGCAGGGTGAGAAACTCGGTGAACGTCGGTGCGGTGGCCATGCGCTCGAAAATCTGCGCGGCGCGGTCGAACTCGCCCTTGGCTCCGGTGGCCTTGACCTTGGCCAGCTCCTCGGGGATGAGCGCGCGCACCAACTCGGCGCTGACCTTGCGGCCGTCGTCGAGCACGCCCTTGGGGCTTTGGATCCACTGCCATACCTGGCTGCGCGAAATCTCGGCGGTGGCGGCGTCTTCCATCAGGTTGTGGATCGGCACCGCGCCGCTGCCGGCCAGCCACGCGCCCAGGTAGTGGATGCCGACGTTGATGTTGTTGCGCAGCCCCGCTTCGGTGATCGGCTTTTCCGGCTGGAAGTTCAGCAGGTCGGCGGCGGTCACGCGCACGTCGTCGCGCCGCTTGTCGATCTGGTTCGGGCGGTCGCCGAGCACGGCGACGAATTCTTCCATCGCCACCTGCACCAGCCCCGGGTGCGCGACCCAGCCGCCGTCGTAGCCGTCGGTGGCGTCGCGCCGCTTGTCGGCGCGGATGCCCTCGATCGCGCGGGCGTTTTTCTCCGGGTCGTTCTTGATCGGGATGAGCGCGCTCATGCCTCCGATCGCCGGCGCGCCGCGCTTGTGGCAGGTCGCCAGCAGCAGCAGCGAATACGCGCGCATGAACGGCACGGTCATGGTGATTTGCGCGCGGTCGGCCAGACAAAAGTTACGGTCATGCTTGAACTTTTTGATCGCGCTGAAAATGTAGTCCCAGCGTCCGGCGTTCAGCCCGGCGCTGTGTTCGCGCAGCTCGTACAGGATTTCGTCCATTTCGAACGCAGCGAGGATGGTCTCCACCAGCACCGTGGCCTTGATCGAGCCCTGCGCAATGCCCAGCTCGTTTTGCGCGAAAACGAACACGTCGTTCCACAGTCGCGCCTCCAGGTGGCTTTCCATCTTGGGCAGGTAGAAATACGGCCCGGCGCCGCGGGCGAGCTGCTCGCGCGCGTTGTGGAAAAAGAACAGCCCGAAGTCGAACAGCGAGCCACTGACCCGCTGGCCGTCGACCAGCAGATGCTTTTCGTCCAGATGCCAGCCGCGCGGCCGCACCTGCAGCGTGGCGATGGTGT
>JBFXEK010000231.1:0-4053 GCA_050180155.1 Thiomonas sp.
CGCGACACGCGGGAGGGCAAGACGCGCCAAGCCGTCAGGCGGCCTGAACCTGCTTCGCAGCGTTCAATTTCGATGCTTCAGCCGCGAATGCATCAACACCTGGTGACAGCTCAGCCTGCTGCGTGAACCTCGTGGCCGATGGTAATTGCCGTCGCCGTCCATGTCCCAGGCGTTGCCCGGATGTTGCCATTGCATGCGCAGGCCTTCGCGGATGACCTGCGCCTTGATGCGGTTGTCCAGCAGCGGCACGGCGATTTCCACCCGGCGCAGCAAGTTGCGCTCCATCCAGTCGGCCGACGAAATGTACACCTCGGCTTCGCCGCCGTTGTGGAAATAGAACACGCGCGAATGCTCCAGAAACCGGCCAATTGTCGAGCGTACCCGGATGTTGTCCGACAACCCCGGCACACCGGGGCGCAGCATGCACGCACCGCGCACCAGCAGGCGGATTTCCACTCCGGCTTGTGACGCGGCGTACAACGCCTCGATCACCGCCGGTTCGAGCAGGGCGTTGACCCGCGCCCACACCCGCGCCGGCTTGCCGCTGCGCGCGTGTTCGGCCTCGCGGGCAATGGCGGCGAGCACATTGGCGTGCAGCGTGAACGGCGACTGCCACAAGCGCTTGAGCTGCTGCACCTGGCCGGAGCCGGTGATCTGCAGAAATACGCGGCGCACGTCTTCGCAGATTTCCGGGTTGGCCGTCATCAAGCCGAAGTCCGTATAAAGGCGTGCGGTACGGGCGTGATAGTTGCCGGTGCTCAAGTGCGCGTACATGCGCAGCATTTTGCGGCCGCTGTCGGCGTCGGCTTCGCGTCGCACGATGAGCAGCATTTTGGCGTGGCATTTGAAGCCGACGACACCGAACACCACGTGCGCTCCGGCATCTTCCAGCCGCGAAGACCAATTGATATTGGTTTCCTCGTCCAACCGCGCCATGAGTTCGAGCACTACGGTGACCTCTTTGCCGTTGCGCGCGGCTTCGATCAGCGCGTCCATCAGTTCCGAATTGCCGCCTGTGCGGTAGATGGTCTGCTTGATGGCGACGACGCTGGGGTCGCGTGCTGCGGTTTTCACCAGATCGACCACCGGGGCGAACGAATCGTAGGGATGGTGCAGCAACAGGTCGCGGGCGCGGATGCGGTCGAAAATTTCGGTATCCACCCCCGGCCAGTCTGGCGGCAGCGCTGGCTGGTAGGGTGGAAACAGCAGTTGCGGCTCGTCGACATGGTCGAGGATTTCCTGCAGCCGTACCAGATTCACGGGCCCATCGACGCGGTAACAGTCTTGCGGCAGGATATTGTTTTCGCGCAGCAGCCGGTCGATGACTTCGCGCGGACAGTCGGCGGCGACTTCCAGCCGCACGGCGTCGCCGAAATGCCGCGCGCGCAGTTCGCCCTGCAGCGCGGCGCGCAGGTTGGTGATGTCGTCGTCGTCGATGAACAATTCGCTGTTGCGCGTGACGCGGAATTGGTGCACGCCGCGCAATTCCAAGCCGGGGAAAAGCTGCCCGGCGAACGCCTGCACGCAAGACGACAGCAGCATGAAGCCGTAGCGCGCATCGCACAACTCGGCGGGCATCGGCACGATGCGCGGCAGGGTGCGCGGCGCCTGCAGCACGCCGAGTTCGATATTGCGGCCAAATGCGTCGGTGCCGTGGAGCTGCACGGCGAACACCAGGTTTTTGTTGATGACGCGTGGAAACGGGTGCGCCGGGTCCAGGCCGATCGGAGTGAGTAACGGTGAGACCTCGGTCTCGAAGTAATGTTGAGCCCAGGCGCGTTGCGCCTCGCTCCAGTCGCACACGCGGTAAATGCGGATGCCTGCTCGCTCCAGCTCGGGCAGCACCGCTTGTTGCAGCACGCGGTACTGATCGGCGATGAGCGCATGCGCCCGTTGCGACACTTCGACAAGCACGTCGCGCACCGGCCGGCCGTCGGGTGTGCGCGACGCCGAGTCGGCTTCGAGCATGTCCTGCAGCGTTGCCACGCGAGTTTCAAAAAACTCGTCCATATTGCTCGATACGATGCTGAGAAAGCGCAACCGTTCGAGCAGCGGGTTGGTGTCGTCGAGTGCCTGAAACAGCACGCGGCGGTTGAATTCGAGAGTGCCCAGTTCGCGATTGAGCAGCCGGAGAGTTGGTGCGAGGGACGACATGGAGGTTTGACAAAAACAGACCAGCATTTTGCCAGCGTGCGGGACAATCCGACGGAGAATGCGGATTTGCGGTGAAAATTTGATGACAGAGTTCAACAATCCGTCATCGAACCGACGTTCAATCTCTCCATGCCTTCATTACTCAATCAACAACTCGCCGCGGTCGACCTCGGATCGAACAGTTTTCGCATGCTCATCGGTCGCGCGCAGGACAGCGCCGCCGGCGTGCAGATCTACCCGCTGGACTCGCTGCGCGAGCCGGTGCGTCTGGCCGCCGGCTTGGATGACAAAAAATTTCTCTCCGAAGCGTCGCAGCAGATCGCGTTGCAAACCTTGCAGCGGTTCGGCGAGCGCTTGCGGCAGTTCCACCCCGAGCGCGTGCGCGCAGTGGCGACCAATACCGTGCGCGTGGCGAAAAACGCGCAGCAATTCCTGCAGCGGGCGCAGGCGGCGCTGGGGTTTCCGATCGAAGTCATCGCCGGACGTGAGGAGGCGCGGCTGGTATACATCGGCGCGGCACATTCGGTATCGGTGGTGCAGGGCAAGCGGCTAGTGGTCGACATCGGCGGCGGCTCCACCGAGTTCATCATCGGCCAGGGTTACGAACCGGGGATGATGGAGTCGTTGTACATCGGCTGCGTGTCGATGAGTCAGCGCTTTTTTCCCGGCAACCATGTGGACGAAACCACCATGCGGGCGGCGGAAATCGCCGCGCGCAAGGAAATCCAGATCATCGCCGCCGACTTCAAACGCAACGGCTGGAACCACGCCGTCGGTTCGAGCGGTACGGCGCGCGCGCTGGCCGACATGATCGGTGGCAGCCATTTGAACCCGGTCGATCAGCCCGGCGACATCACCTTGCACGGTTTGCGTGAGCTGCGGCGGCTATTCGTGCGCGCCGGCAACCTGAACAAGCTGCGCCTGGACGGCCTCAAGCCAGACCGTGTGCCCGTGGCGGCCGGTGGCCTGGCGATCATGCTTGGCGTGTTCGAGGAACTGGGAATCGAGTCGATGGAAGTCACCGATGCGGCGTTGCGCCTGGGCGTGCTCTACGACTTGCTCGGGCGTGAACAGTCGCACGACATGCGCGAGGTCACGACACAGCAATTCATCCAGCGTTACGGCGCCGATCTGCAACAGGCGCAGCGGGTGAGCGCGCTGGCGCTGCAGCTCTACGCGCAATTGCGACCGCTGGCCGGCGAGGCCGAACAACGGCTGCTGCGCTGGGCAGCGTTGCTGCACGAAATCGGGTTGTCGATTTCGCACAGCGCCTACCACAAACACTCCGCTTACATCGTCGCCAACGCCGACATGCCCGGATTTTCCCGCGGTGAGCAGGCCACGCTGGCGCAGCTCGTTCTGGCGCATACCGGCAAGCTGAAAAAGCTCAGCGCAACCGATTTGGAAAGCCTGGATCTGGAGGCCGTGATGGCCTTGCGCCTGGCCGTGATCCTTGCGCGCAACCGTGCGCCGGTGGATCTCGACGGGCTGCGGCTGCAATACCAGCAAACCGGAGTGCGCCTGCCCGGGGCCCGTCCGGCGCTGGACATCATCGCGCCGCGGCGATGGCTCAAGGCCAACCCGTTGACCGAGTACAGCCTGCGGCAGGAAGCTGCGGAATGGGCGCGGCTGAACTGGAACGTTGCGTTACACAGCCCATCTTGATCGTGTCATGTCGGTCGGTTAAGGTTGTCGAGCGATCCACGACGAAAGGCCCGCCGATGCAAATCATCCTGACACGACACGGAGAAGTCGAAGGCATCCACCCCGAGCGATTTCGCGGCCGCACGGAGTTGGAGCTCACCCCACGAGGCCGGCGGCAGGCCGAAGCCGTCGCCAGCCGCATCGCAGCGGAGTTCACCCCGCAGGCGGTGTATTCCAGCCCGATGCAGCGCTGCC
>JBFXEK010000232.1:0-4035 GCA_050180155.1 Thiomonas sp.
GCCCGACCCCGGCGCACCTGACCCGCGCGAGCGGCCGTTCCCGCCGCCGGCGGCCAGCGGCGCAGCCAGCGGCGACCCGCCGGTGCTGATCGACCAGGATCTGGCGGCGATCATCTACACCTCGGGCTCCACCGGCGACGCCAAGGGGGTGATGCTCACCCACCTCAACATGCTCACCGCGCTGCACTCGGTACGCAGCTATCTGGGACTGCGCGAGAGCGACGTCATCGTCTGCGCGCTGCCGCTGGCGTTCGACTACGGGCTCTATCAGATCCTCATGGCGTTCAGCCTGGGCGCGACGGTGCAGCTCGAACGTTCGTTCACCTTCCCGATCAAGGTGCTCGAACGCATGGTGAGCGAGCGCGCCACGGTGTTCCCCGGCGTGCCGACCATGTTCACCCTGCTCACCCAGATCGAGACCCTGCGCGATTACGACCTGTCGGCGCTGCGGCTGATCACCAATACCGCAGCCGCCCTGTCCGAAAGCCAGATCAAGCAGATCCGCGCGCTGTTTCCGCAAGCCACGCTGTATTCGATGTACGGCCTCACCGAATGCAAGCGCGTGACCTATCTGCCGCCCGAACAGCTCGACATCCGCCCGACCAGCGTCGGCCGCGGCATGCCCAACGAGGAGGTCTGGCTGGTCGACGAAGCCGGCAACCGCCTGCCCAATGGTTCGACCGGCGAGCTGGTGATCCGCGGCAGCCATGTGATGCGCGGCTACTGGCGCAAACCGGCGCAGACCGCCGAGCGGCTGCGCCCGGGGCCGATACCCGGTGAGATGGTGCTGTACTCGGGCGATCTGTTCCGCACCGACGCCGAGGGCTGGCTGTACTTTGTCGCGCGCAAGGACGACATCATCAAAACCCGCGGCGAAAAGGTCAGCCCACGCGAAGTCGAAAACGTGCTCTACGGCATCGACGGCGTGCTCGAAGCTGCGGTGATCGGTGTGGACGACGAGCTGCTCGGCCAGGCGGTCAAGGCCTTTGTCGTGCGCCAGCCCGGCAGCACCCTGACCGAGCGCGAGGTCATCAAGCATTGCCTGGCGCACATCGAAAACTTCATGGCGCCCAAAACCGTCGAATTCGTCGATGCGCTGCCGCGCACCGACACCGGCAAAATCAAGAAAACCGGGCTGCGTTGACGGCCCGCAGGAGACCCTGAATGAGCGACATCCGCCAGACCATCCGCCAGTACATCGACGACAACTTTCTGCTCGGCGCGCGCGACACCGCCTACGCCGACACCGACTCGCTGCTCGACCTGCACATCCTCGACTCCACCGGGGTGCTCGAACTCATCCTGTTCCTCGAAGAGACCTGGGGCGTGAAGGTCGAGGACGCGGAAATGGTGCCCGAAAACCTCGACAGCGTCGCCGCGATCGCCGACTTCGTGCAGCGCAAACGCGCCACCGCGGCGGCCTGATCGCCAGCCATTCCTCACACAGCCGCCCCCATGCCCGCCGCCGCGACGCCACTCGGCCCCGAGGTGCTCGCGCTCGATTGCGTAGCCGAGACCGCGCGCATCGCCGGGTTCATCGTCGCCACCCTGCGCCGCTTCAGCAAACGCGGCGTCGTGCTCGGGCTGTCCGGCGGGGTCGATAGCTCGGTGTGCGCCGCGCTGGCCGTGCACGCGCTGGGGGCAAAGCGCGTGTTCGGGCTGCTGATGCCCGAGCGCGATTCCAGCCGCGCCAGCCGCAGCCTGGGCGCGCAGGTGGCGCAGCAACTGGGCATCGACTACGCGGTCGAAGACCTCGCCCCGGCGCTGGAGGCCATCGGCTGCTACCGCTGGCGCGACGAGGCGGTGCGCGCGCTGCTGCCCGACTACACCCCCGCGTGGAAAATCAAACTGGCGATCAGCGGCGGGCTGCAGGGCGGCATCAACCACTTCCAGCTCGTCGCCCAGTCGCCCGACGGCGCGCTGCACCGCGCGCGGCTGCCGCTGCGCGAATATCTGCAGATCGTCGCCGCGACCAACCACAAGCAGCGGCTGCGCAAGACCCTCGAATACTTCCATGCCGACCGGCTGAACTACGCGGTCATCGGCACCCCGAACCGGCTGGAGTACGACCAGGGCTTTTTTGTCAAAAACGGCGACGGCTCGGCCGACTTGAAGCCCATCGCCCACCTCTACAAAACCCAGGTGTATGCGCTGGCGCGGCATCTGGGGCTGCCCGAGGCGGTGTGTACCGCGGCGCCGACCACCGACACCTATAGCCTGCCGCAGGGGCAGGACGAGTTCTATTTCGCCCTGCCCTGGCAGCAGATGGACTTGGCGCTGTGGGCGAAGTACCACGGCCGCAGCGCCGCCGAGCTCGCCGCCGCGCTGGGCATCAGCGAGCAGCAGGCCGAGGCGGTGCTGGCCGACATCGACGCCAAGCGGCGCACCGCGCGCTATCTGCACGCCCGGCCCGCGCTGGTCGAGCCGATCCACAACGACAACCCTGAGGAGCCCGCCCCATGAACGCCGTCGACCTGCCGCTGACCGGCCTGCAACCCGATGAATGTGACGCGCTGGGTGTTGACGGCGTACACGCCTTCCAGCGGCGGCTGGCGCATCTGGCGGCGACCTTGCAGACCGTTCCCGACAAGCCGGAGGAAACCCCGGCCGCGGCGCTGCGCACCCTGTGGCACTGCGCCAGCGGGCAGCCCTTGTCGCTGCATGCGGCCAGCGAGACCGCGCTGCAGCCGCTAGACGGCGTCGCGCTGCAACGGCTGGACGCCCTGCTCGCGCGCCGCACCGGCGGCGAGCCGCTGGCCTATCTCGTCGGCCGCCAGCGCTTCATGGGGCTGGATTTGCTGGCTTCGCCGGCGGCGCTGATTCCGCGCGCCGAAACCGAAATGCTCGCCACCGCCGCGCTGCACAAGCTCGCCGGGCTCAACGCGCCGGTGGTGCTGGACGTGTGCTGCGGCTCGGGCAACCTGGCGCTGGCGCTGGCCGATGCCGTGCCGGACTCTCGGGTGCACGGCGCCGACATTTCGCCCGAGGCGATTGCCCTGGCGCGCGACAACGCCGCGCACACCGGACTCGCGCCGCGGGTGCGATGGCATGTCGGCGATCTGATGCAGCCGGTGGCCGAAGCGCTAGCCGGGCAGGTCGATCTGATCGTCTCGGCGCCGCCGTACATTTCCACCGCCCGCATGGCGACCATGCCGACCGAGATCATCGGCTTCGAGCCCGATCTGGCGTTCGACGGCGGGCCGTTTGGCGTGCGCATCCTGATGCGGCTGATCCGCGAAGCCCCGCCGCTGCTGCGCCCGGGCGGCTGGCTGGCCATCGAGGTCGGTCTGGGCCAGGGCGACGCGATGGTGCAACTGCTGCACAAATACCCAGCTTACGACGTCGTCGAAACCGTTTGCGACACCGGCGGCGCCGTCCGCGCGGTACTCGCCCGCGCTGCCGCGGGCTGACGCTGCAAGCACCACCGAGGCCAAGCCCGCGCCGCAGCGGCGCGCGCGCCCAGCCGATGCGCCAGATAGCCCACCGGGAGCAATCCGCCCGCGAGCAAGTGCACCAGCGCACTCCACGACTGCAGGCGTTCGTTGCCGGCGTAGTACAACCCCAGGCCGCTGAGACCGAGCAGGCCGAACAAGCCCAGCAGACCCACCCCGCTGCGCAGGTTTTCCCGCCTGATCCAACCGGCGCGAATGTGCACCGTCCACAGCGCGCCGATCAGCCCGAACATCGCCATGAAGCCAGCGGCGTGCAGCGCCGCCACCCAGACCCGTTGCTCTGCGGACAAAGCCCATGGCACACTGCACTCCCAGTGCACGCGCAACGCCCCGGGAAGCAACAGCAGCCCGCTGGCCAGCACGACCAGCAGCACGGTGTGGAGAACCGCGGAAAAGCGGCGCGGATAACTCCTCATGCCGCCAGTTCTCCGCCTGCCGCCGCAACTTGCACGATGCGTCCACCCAACCGCGCCACCAAGGCCGTGCGCTGCTGCGGCGCGGCCAGCGCCGCCACTTTGGTCAAGGCGTCGGCGCGCCAGCACTGCGCCGCCAACACCGTCCACACTTGCGCCGGGCCGAAGCG
>JBFXEK010000233.1:0-4024 GCA_050180155.1 Thiomonas sp.
GACCGACGACCACGATGAACAGCGCAGCAACGATCACCCAAGCCCCCATTGGCCGGGCATACTTCAGGTCAGGCGCGCGCAGTTCGGACTGCGGCATGTCTCTCCCCCCTACCCCGGTCACGGGCATGGGCACGTAAGGTCGCTCTTCAGGCATGGCTTGCTCTCCTCGGGATGTGCTGCGACAAAACGTCGCATTTGGCGGTTAAAAGATAAGCGTTCACTGATATTCCAGATTGCGTCAGATCAAGTGCTCCCGGCAGCAGGTGTATCGTTTGTAATGGCGTGTAAACCGCCGGTCTGCTGCGTCGGCAGCGCCGCCGGACACAGGCGTTGGCGCAAGGTGCCGGCGATGCGCCGGGCGATGTCCAGCAGATGCTTGCGCGCCTGCGGCGTGACGGGTTGCTGCAAGGTGGCGTCGAACAGCATCAGCCAGCGGTCGAAGTGTTCGCTGCGCAAACCCAGCGGTTTGTGCGCGCGCAGCGCATTGCGGTGATAGCGTCCGGCCAGCAGCGCGACGGAGGCCCAGAAATCGACCATCACGGCGTAGTGCGCCGACCAGTCGACGACGTGTGCGGCGAAGATCGGCCCTAGATCGGGATCAAGCCGGGCTTGCGCGTAGAAACTCTCGACCAGGCGGCGCAAAACGGCATCGTCCAGGCCGGTTCGACGTTGCAGCGCAGCAGCCAGTGCAGCGCGGCGTTCCAGTGGGGCGGCAGCGGCAGTCGCTGCATCGAGCGATTGCCGCATGAGGTTCCCAGTCCCGTGCCCAGCGGCAGGTGGTATCGATGTAGGATGCTGCATGCCCTTCTCGTTTGTGGTTTTGAAAATTCCACTATAAACCGCTTCATCGACTCGGACAAGCCACCAAGTGAAACTCACCCAATTCACCGATTACGGTTTGCGCGCGCTGATGGTGCTGGCATCCAGCCCTCAGAGTATATTCAATAGCAAAGAGATAGCCTCTATTCTTGATATTTCACGCGAGCATTTGGTGAAAATTCTGCAACGCCTTGCGGCCGGCGGATATGTCCAGGTCCAGCGTGGCGCCAGCGGCGGTGTGCGGCTGGCTAAACCGGCACGTGAAATTCTTCTTGGAAATTTGGTGCGCTGGTTGGAAGACGGCCAGGGCTTGGTCGAATGCCTGCGTGACGACGGCGGCCAATGCAATCTGACCCCCGTTTGCCTGTTGCGCCCGCTGTTGCAGGAAGCCGCCGAGGCGTTTTATGCCAGACTCAACACGGCCAGTCTGGCCGACTGCCTGCATCCCCCGCTGCAGCAGTTCATCAGCCGCCGCGGGGCACAGATTTTTTTGACTCACGACAAATCCTGAACCCCCGCCATGCTCACCGACGCCCTGCTGCTGTACGTTCACCTCTCGGCCATGCTCGGGCTGGCGGTGTTCCTCACCGCCAAAACCAGCCTGACACGCCCCGGCGGCGTCGATGCCGAGGTCATCGGCCGGTTGCGACGGCTGGATGTCTGGGTCTGGGCCAGCTTCGCCGCCGTGCTGGCCAGCGGCCTGGCGCTGGTGCTGTGGGGAATCAAAGGGTCACAATGGTTGCTGCACAACCCCTTGCTCTGGGCGAAGATTGCGCTGCTGGCGTTGATGGCGGCAATGTCCTGGCCATCGACCCGGCGTCTTGCCGCCTGGGCGCGCAGCAGCCGCGCAGCCGGCGGCTGGACGCCGCCGCAGCAGCAGCTGCGGCTGGAGCGCCGTTGGCTGATGGCACAGTCGCACGTCATGGTCATCATCCCGCTGCTGGCCACACTGCTCAGCCACGGTTTTGGCTGAGCCGCTGGGTTCAGCCCAGCGTCGCCAGCGCCTGCTGCAAATCGGCGATCAAATCGTCGGCGTCTTCCAACCCGACGGCCAGCCGTACCAGCGCACCCGGGTGCGGCCAGCGCCCGGGTGGGCGCATGGCCCTGACGTCGTAAGGCACGGCAAGGCTGACCGGCCCGCCCCATGAGTAGCCGATTTTGAACAGACGCAAGGCGTCGACGAATCCGTCCACCTGCTCCGCGGTGAAGCGCGGGTCGAACACCACGCTGAACAGCCCGGCAGCGGCGCTGCACTCGGCTTGCCACACGGCGTGTCCGGGGCTGCCGGGCAACGCCGGGTGCAAGACCCGCGCCACCTGCGGCTGCGATTGCAGCCAGGCGGCGATGCGCCGCGCCGCACGGTCATGAGCGTGATAGCGCAGCTCCAGCGTGTGTAGGCCGCGCAGCACGCGCGCGGCGTCGTCGGCCCCCACGCCCAGCCCTAGCCGCATATGTGCCAGCAGCAGTCGCTCGTGCAACGCGGGATCGCGCGTGGTGACGCTACCCATGAGCACATCGGCGCCGCCACTCTGGTATTTGGTCAGCGCCTGCATCACCACGTCGATGCCCAGATCGAACGGATGCAGCGCAATGCCCGCGGCCCAAGTGGCGTCGATCGCCGTGATCACGCCGCGGGCACGAGCGGTAGAGATCAGGCTGCGCAAATCAGGCATTTCCATCGTCACCGAGCCGGGCGCCTCCAGCCAGAGCAGCCGGGTGCGCGGCGTGATCAGCGCGGCCAGTTGCTCGGCGCTGCACAGCGGGTCGTAGAGCGCATGGCCCACCCCCAGGGCGCTCAAGAATTTTTCCGTCAATTCCCGACTGGGGCCGTAAACGTTTTCCGGAAGCAGGACGCTGTCGCCCTGCTGCAGCAGCGCCAGGTCGATCATCGCGATCGCCGACAGCCCAGAAGGACAAAGAATGCAATGCCGGCCGCCATCGAGCGCGGCGATGCGCTCCTCCAAGGTGAACGTGGTCGGCGTGCCGTGCAGACCGTAGGTGTAGCCGGCTTTGCTGCGCCAGTCGCGCGCGCGCATCGCCGCTACGTTCGGAAACAGCACAGTGGAGGCATGGTGCACACCGGGTTGCACCGCAGCGAACCCCGCTGGCGGGACGTAAGGGTGGTGCTGCAACCGCGTGGCAATGTGTTGCACTTGTGGCGCGGCCGGGGGTTTTTGGTCTAATTGATCCTGTTCTCGACTCGACATGGAATGGCCTTCGTCCGGTTTCGATCGTGTTTCGTGTCAAAGCGCGGGCCGTGCCCCGCGTTTTTCGACCCACAGCATAGACCGGCTTGCTGGACGTTCCGCCGACCTCTCCTTGGACCCTGACCCTGAACCGTTGTTGCCCGGCCCGGCCGGCCAGGTGGTGACCACCGCCGAGTTCCTCGCGCCCCTACGGCGCTGTCTGTCGTCCGTGCCATGCAGGCCGCAAACGAAGTGCGGCGCCACCACCACGGCCGCGGCGCCTGCCCCGCACCCGCGGCGGCACCATGCATTCCTCGCGGAGGCGATGTAATGGAAGTGCTCATCCTGTTCGGGCTGATCCTGCTCAATGGCTTGTTCGCCATGTCCGAAATCGCGCTGGTGACGGCGCGGCGCGCGCGGCTGATGGCGCTGGCGGAAACCGGCAACGACCGCGCGCGCACCGCGTTGCAGTTGTCCGAGCAACCGACGCGCTTGTTGTCGACGGTGCAGATCGGCATCACGTCGATCAGCGTGCTCAACGGCATTCTGGGCGAAGCCGCGTTTTCCGCGCCCGTGGCCGACTGGCTGATGTCGCTGGGCATGCTTCCGCGCCTGGCCAGCGTCTCGGCCACGGCCATCGTCGTCGTCCTCATCACCTTTGCCTCGATCGTCATCGGCGAGCTGGTGCCCAAACGTCTGGGCCAACTCGCGCCTGAGCGCATCGCCATGGTCATGGCACGGCCGATGACCTGGATCGCCCGCGCCGCCTCGCCGTTCGTCAAACTGCTGTCGATTTCTACCGATTTGCTGCTGACGTTGATGCGCGTGCGCCACGACACCATGCCGCAAATGACCGAGGCGGAAATCAACGAGGTGCTCGAAGAAGGCTCGGACGCCGGGGTGATCGAGGAGCAGGAGCACGAAATGGTGCGCAACGTGTTCCGGCTCGACGACCGGCAGATCGCCTCGCTGATGACGCCGCGCAACGAAATCGAATACCTCGACGTCGAGCTACCGCT
>JBFXEK010000234.1:0-4014 GCA_050180155.1 Thiomonas sp.
GCGCAATAACTGCGCAGCTTGAAGTTCTGCCCCAGTTCGCTGAGCTGCGCCCATTCCTGCTGCAGGCTGATGGGCGCCTGCACCCAGGCCGAGCGCACGTCCTCGACGGCGAGTTCGAGCTGGCTGAAATCGAGGTAGGACGCGCACAAGACCTGCAGCCGTTGCAGATTGTTGTCCTCGAACGACATGAACGGCATGGTGTGCACGGCCAGCAGGGCATCGACTTCGTCGTAGGCGTCCAGCCGCAACGGTGCGGCGAACACCCACGGCGCACCGGAGACGGTATCGAGCGCGGCCTGGGCGATGTGTACCGCCTGATGGGTTTCGAGCACGCGGTTGATCAGCACATCCTGCAAATCCAGTCCTGGCAGATTCTGCCCCAGCGAAGCGACCAAGCGCCAGTGCAGCCCTTCGGTGGTGACGTCGCGCAAAAACACCCCGGCTTCGACCAGGCGGCACGATTGGCTGAGCAATTGCAAAAAAGCACGCGGATCGGGCAACGGTGGCGGCGCGGGCAGGCCGGGCGTGGGCGTTGGGGCGGCCAGCGCCGGTCGGTCGCCCTGGAAGGTGAAGGTGCGGCGCAGGTCGAGCAGCGCATCGCGCAGCGTCATCGGCCGGTCGGTGAGCTCCTGTTCGAGCGTTGACAGGGCGTCTTTGATGACGAACAGCCGCCGCTTGGTGCGCTCCAGCCGGGCCGTCAAGTCTTTGACCACTTCGCGGTGCAGCACCTGCCGGTTGCGAAACGCCGCGCCGAACTCGCCCAGAACCAAGGTCATGAGCATGCCGCCGAGAAAAAACTCCGCCGGGAAACCCCGGCTCGTGGCCGTGCTGGCAAACCATGGTGCGATCTGGGAAAACGCGGCGTACAACGCCACGCCGAACAACCCGTAGCCGGCACCGTAGCGCACCGCGATCAGCCAGGGGCCGAACCAGGCCCACGGAAAGCCGGCATCGACCCCCAGCGGATCGGCCGGACGCAGCATCCAGCCCAGCCACAGCACCAGCGTTGGCAGCAGGGCGCTTTCGACCATGGCGATGAGCCGGCCGGAGCGGGTCACCGGCCGCCAAAACCGCAGCCAGCCCCAGCGCACGCGCGCCGACTCGCCGCGCACGCGGCGGGTGACGCGGGTGGACAGATCGCCGAGTTTCATCCGCAGCGCGGCACGCCGCCTCAGGCAGCCGCGGCCGGTTTGGCCGCCGCGGCGCTGACGCGGATGCCGCGCAGCAGCGCCTCGATTTGCGCCTGGCCGACCGCAGCCAGCGCTTCATACCCCCAGCCCGAGCGCCCGCCGCTGGCGCTCCACACCACTTGACCGCTGGCTACATCGGTGACTTGCAGCGTCAGGCCGACGGCGGGCTCGCTGTCCACCCCGGTTTTGTAGCGCCACTCGGTGACCGTGCCCGACAGCGCGTAGCGCGCGCCTTGTTGCCTGGCCCAGGCCAGCGCCTGCGCCGTGCTCACCGCCGGCTCGGCCTCCAGCGGGTTGTCGCTGGGTTTTTGCGGGTAGACGACGACGTCGCGCAGCCCTTTTTGCAGCAGCAACGACACCGTGATCGCCTGCGCCCGGCGCTCCACCAGCGGCACGTCGGTGGCGTTGCTCAGCGGCAGCACGGCGAATTTGGCATCGGCGGGCACGCTCAGCGACTGTCCGGGCAAAGCGGTGACGGCGCAGCCGGCGAGCCACAGCGTGCCGGCGCCGGCCAGGCAGAGCGCCGCGCGCCGAGTGACAGAGGACTTGGTCATGGAATGCTCCTGTTTCATGGAGAGTAACGATCGGCGTCAGCGGCCGAACCACAGGCGGTACTGCACGCTCCACTGCCGGTTCAGCCCCGAGGTGTTTTGCTGCCGCTGGTAACTCAGCGACAAGGTGTCGGGGCCGAGCAGCGGGCCGTGGATGCCGACGGCCAGATTGTTGGTCAGCCCCAACCGGCGTGATTGCAGCACATCGACCTCGGCATATGGCATCCAACGTGGCGTGAACGTGTCGCTGTGCGCGGTATTGAACCCGACTCCCAGGCCGTACACATCGTCGCCCGCGGGGATGAACGCCGCGGCGGTCGGCGCCGCGCCGCCGGGCAACAGCGGCGCATACGGCGGCAGGGGCGGCGTGGCGCTGGCGCTGAAGCGGTTGGAATAGCCCAGCAGCTTGACGCTGAGGTCGGGTTCGCTGCGGCGGAACCACAAACCCAGGACGAACTGGGTGCTGGCGCCGTGGCCGAGAGGATCGCCGCGGCGGGTGTCGTAGCGCATGACCGCGGTACTCACGTCGGCCCAGGCGCGGCCGAAATCGCGCGACAGCCGCAGCTGCAGCCGGTCGCGCGCGCCGGCGATTTGCAGCAACCCCGACTCGTCGGCCACGGCATTGTGCTCGGCCTGGAGCTGTGCGCGCACATGGCCGGGCAGCAGCGTGCTGCCTTCCAGGCGCCAGCCGTCGAGCGTGCCTGCCGCGGTATTGTGCGTCAGCGCCGCGCCGAGCTGTGCATGCTCGCCCTGCCATTGCACGCCGAGTTGGGCGTCGTCCCACGTGCGCGGCAGCGTCGCGGGGATGGTGCTGTGCAGCGCTTCGCGGCTGGCCTGCGCCTGCACCCGCCACTGCCCACCGAGCTGCAGCGACAGCCGCAGCACCGGCCCTTGGCGCACGACGTTGTCGATCTGGCGGTGTTCGACGGTGACGGTGGCGCGGTGCGCCAGCGCCAGTTGCTGCTCGGCGGTCTGCCGCGCCAGCGACTGCAGCGCCGGGTTGTCCTGCCCGCGTTCTGCCGCGGCATCGAGCACCTTCTCGGCCGTGGCCAGCGCCTGCAGCGGCTTGCCGGCGATGCGCTCGGCCTCGGGCCGGTCCTGCGGCAGCAGGTGGCGGGCGGCGCCGGCGTCGAGCAGGCGAGCGACGGTTTCGCGGTCGCCGGCGCGCAGCGCCATTTGCAGCTCGATCGACTGCCGCGCCGCCAGGGTGAGCACGCGCCGCGCCAACCACCAGCGCGCCGCGGCGTTGCCGTCCGGCCGCAGTAGCCAGTCGGCGATGGCGGCGTTGGCTTGCAGGGTTTGTTCGCCGCTGAGCGCGCCGCGGCGCAAGGCGTCGCGCAACCGCGCCAGCAGGACCTGTTGCCCGGCAGCGTCCAGCCGGTCGTGGCTCAAGCGCAGGCGGGCGAGCAGTTCCTCGAACTGCCGCGCACTGTTCGGCTTGGCGGCGGGCTGTGTCGGCGTGGCCTGCAGCAGCGCCCAGGCCTGGCCGTAAGCGGCTTGCGCGCGACGGCTGTGGCCGGCCTGCGCCAGCAGGTCGCCGTAATTCACCAGCCAGAGTGCATCGGTTTTTTTGCGTGGGTACAACTGTTGGCTGTAACGTACCGCAGCAGCGGTGTCGCCCAAGGTTTGCGCCGCGGCGGACAGCACGTCCAGGCCGTCAGGGAGTTTTTGCAGGTTGGCAGCAAAGCGCATCATGTCCTGCCGTAGCGCATCGGTGCGGTTGGCATCGATCAGCATCCACAGCAGCGCGATCTGGTTGTCGGCATTGCTCGGCGCCAGGCGCAGCGCGGTGTGCAGATCGGCCAGCGCCTGGTCGATCCGGCCGAGTGCACGCCAGACTTGCGCACGCGCGGCGTAGGTGTCGGCCTGCTGCCGCAGCGCCGCGCCCTGGGCGCTGTCGAGCACGCTGTGTTGCCAGGCGTCCAGCCCCGGCAGGCTGGGCGCGCTCACCAGCGTTTGCAGCCACAGCAGGCCCAGGGCGTCCGACGGGGCACGCGCCCAGGCCTGCGGCAGCAGCCGCAGCGCCGCGGCGTCGCCTTGCGTCTGCCGCACCAGGCGGACGTAGCGCTGCACTTGGTACGGTTTGATGAATTCGCGCAAAGTGGCGTCGTTCCACAGTGCGGCGTAGGCCGCTTCGGCGCTGGCCGTGTCGCTCATATCCCAGGCGACGTCGCCCAGCAGCCCGTTGGCTGCCGCGCGCAGCGGCGCCGGGCCGTTCAGGTGCGCAGTGGCCTGCAACACGTGCAGCGCTTGGGCGAAGTCGCCGCTTTGCA
>JBFXEK010000235.1:0-4012 GCA_050180155.1 Thiomonas sp.
GTCGCGGTGCCGTGTTTTTGCACGACGAACAGGCCGACGAGGATGCCGGCGGTGATCGGCACGATCCAATCGTTGAACACCGGCGTGGCCACGCCCAGGCCCTCGACTGCCGACAACACCGAAATCTCCGGGGTGATGATGCTGTCGCCGTAGAACATCGACGCGCCGATCAGCCCGAGGGCGATCGCCACGCTACGTCCGCGCGTGCCTTTGGCGAAGCGACGCATGACCAGCGCCATCAACGCCAGGATGCCGCCTTCGCCATCGTTGTCGGCGCGCAACACCAGCAGCACATATTTGACCAGAACGATGAGCGTGAGCGCCCAGAAAATCAGCGACAGCACGCCCAGGATGTTGTGCGGGCTGTAGGGCACGCCGTGGTCGGGGCTGAACGCGGTCTGGAAGGCGTACAGCGGGCTGGTACCGATGTCGCCGTACACCACGCCGAGCGCGCCGAGGCTCAACGCCGCCAGCGACGCCTTGTGCTCGGACGGGGCTGCGGAAGAGGTCTGCATGACTGGCTGGATGGCGGCGTACCGCGGGGTTGCACAATGCTGCGCGCAGCATAGTGCAACTCCCCGGCGCGTTGCTCATCGCCGCCGCCGCTGTTGGTTTTGCGCTGCAACAAGCTGGTGCAGGTCTGGGGTTGTGTTGCGACAGATCAAAACCCTGCTCACGGCTTTGCGCAAACATTCAATCATTATGATGAATCAATCTCTCGACTTCCAGCCCGCGCTGTTGCAACGCTTTGACATCGCCGGGCCGCGCTATACCTCGTACCCCACGGCAGACCGTATGCACAGCGGGTTTGGCGCGCGCGATTACGCGCAGGAATTGCGCCGGCGGGCGCAACGCCCGGATGAGCCGGTGTCGCTGTATTTCCACATTCCGTTTTGCGAAACCCTGTGCTACTACTGCGGCTGCAACAAAATCCCGACCAAAAACCACGGCCGCTCCGCGCCCTACCTCGACAGCGTCGCGCAGGAGCTGCGGCTGATCGCCGGGATTCTGCAGGCACGCTTGCCGGTGACGCAGCTGCACTGGGGTGGCGGCACCCCGACGTTTTTGAGCGACGACGAGGCGGCGCGGCTGATGGACATGACGCACGAGCACTTCGCGCTGCAGCCCGGCGGTGAATTTTCCATCGAAATCGACCCGCGCAAAGTCGGCGCCGCGCGCGTGGCGCACCTGGCCCGGCTGGGTTTCAACCGCATGAGCGTAGGGGTGCAGGATTTCGCCCCCGAAGTGCAGCAGGCAGTCAACCGCATCCAGAGCGTGGACGAAACCCGCGAAGTGATCGACGCCGCGCGCGCCCATGGTTTTTCCTCGGTCAGCCTGGACTTGATCTACGGCCTGCCGCGGCAAAACGCCGAGTCGTTCTCTCGCACCCTCGATCAGGTCATCGAGTTGTCTGCCGACCGGCTGTCGTTGTACAGCTACGCCCACCTGCCGCATTTGTTCAAACCACAGCGCCGCATCCACCCCGAGGAGTTGCCGTCGCCCGACGTCAAACTCGGCCTGCTCGGCATGGCAATCGAGAGGCTGCAGGCTGCGGGCTATGTGTACATCGGCATGGACCATTTCGCCAAGCCCGACGACGAACTCGCCCGCGCGCAGCGCCAAGGCCAGCTGCACCGCAACTTCCAAGGGTATTCGACGCACGCCGACATCGATCTGCTCGCCTTTGGCGTGTCGAGCATTTCCAACGTCGGCGACTGCTACGCGCAAAACGCCAAGACCATCGACGAATACACCGAAATGCTGGCGTTTGGCAAACTGCCGACCGCCCGTGGCGTGCGCCTGAGCACGGAAGATCATCTGCGCCGCCAGGTCATCCAGCGGCTGATGTGCGACTTTCACCTCGACCTGCCGGCGCTGGCTGCGCAGTACGGCGTCGATGCCGGCACCACGTTCGCCGCCGACTTGCAGCGGCTGCGGCCGTTGGAGGATGCCGGGCTGGTGGTGCGCAGCGGTCCCGATGGACTGCTCATCGACGTCACGCCGCAAGGGCGCTTGCTGGTGCGCGTGGTGGCGATGCAGTTCGACGCCTATTTGCACCAGCCACGCGAGCAGCTGGTGCAGCCGCGTTACTCGCGGGTGATCTGACTCGGCCGCGCGGGATAATGGGGCCCGCGTCTGCCTCCCGCACTGCCCGATGAACCTGGTCAAACCGCTGATCGCGTTGCTGGCGATCGTCAATCCGCTGGGCATCATTCCGTTTTTCATCCTGTTCACCGAAAATTTTTCGCGCGAACAAAAGCGAAAAACCATTCTCATCAGCTCGGTATCGGCGTTTCTGGTCATCGCCGTCAGCACCTTGATCGGCGCCGATCTACTGCATTTTTTCGGTATTTCGATCGCCTCGTTCCAGGTCGGCGGCGGCATGTTGCTGCTGATTTCGGCCATCAGCATGCTCAACGCCAAGACCGGCGCGACCAAATCGACCAGCGACGAAGTGGAAGAAGCCGCAGACCGCGCCAGCGTCGCCGTGGTGCCGCTGACCATCCCGCTGCTCACCGGCCCGGCGACCATCAGTACCGTGATCATCTACGCCAGCAAAACGCAGCACTGGTGGCAACACGCCGTGCTCATCGGCTACGGCGTGATCATCGCCGCCGCAGCGGCGCTGAGTTTTCTCGCCGCCGAGCCGATCGCGCGTTTTTTGGGCAAAACCGGCATCAACGTCATGACCCGGCTGATGGGGCTGATCCTTTCGGCGCTGTCGGTCGAAATGATGAGCGACGGCCTGCTCAAGCTGTTCCCCGGCCTGGGGCGGTGAATGCTCCGCTGCGGTGCATCCCTGCCCCCTCAGGGTTCCCCCCTAGTGCACGCAGCGCTCAAAATTTGAACAATGGCAAACATTGCGACAGGAGATCAAACGTCCTGCCACCCCACAAGAGGGACTGAGGAGACAGACGACCGGCCCGACCGGGCGTTGAACAACAGCCACGCGGCCCGATTGCCGATCGACGCCGCTCCCAAGGCGCCGCGAACCAGGTTCCGGCGCCTTTTTCCTTGTCCCCATAGCGATTGAGTGCGCATGGAATTGCTCCTGCTCGGCCTGGCTGCGCTGTTCGCCGGATTCGTCGATTCCATCGTCGGCGGCGGTGGTCTGGTGCTCGTTCCCGCGCTGTTCACCGCCTTCCCTGACGCCGCACCAGCCACCTTGTTCGGCACCAACAAAGCCGGAGCGATCTGGGGAACGACGGCGTCGATGCGGTCTTACATCCGCCGCGTGCAGCCGCCGTGGTCGACCGTGCTGCCGGCGACGCTGGCGGCATTCGTCGGCGCGCTGGGCGGCGCCTGGCTCATCACCCTGGTGAAGTCGAGCGATTTCCGCCAGGCCCTGCCGTTCATCCTGCTCGCGGTCTTGCTCTACACCCTCAAACGCAAAGACCTCGGTCATCACCACGCGCCGCACCGCAGCGGTCGGGCCGAGCGCGCGCTTGCCGTCGGCGGCGGGCTGCTCATTGGCTTCTACGACGGGTTTTTCGGCCCTGGAACCGGTAATTTCTTGATTTTTCTGTTCGTCCGCGGCTTCGGTTTCGACTTTCTGCACGCGTCGGCCGGCGCCAAAGTGGTCAACGTCGCCTGCAATCTGGCGGCGCTGCTGGTGTTCGCCAGCAAGGGACATGTGATGTGGCCGTATGCGCTACTGATCGCGCTGTGCAATATCAGCGGCAGCTTGCTCGGCACACACTTGGCGCTGCGGCGCGGCACGCACTTCGTGCGCGGCATGTTTTTGCTCGTCGTCGCCGCGCTGATCGTCAAAACCGCGCACGACGCGTTTTTCTGATGGCGCCACCGCGCGCGGCGCCCAATAAAAAAACGCCGCCGGTCATCGGGCGGCGCTGGCCGACATCGGCGGCTGCTTTGCGCGCAGCAGCGGCTGCTTTGCCCTCAGCGTTTGACCGGGCAGGTGCTGATGCCGATGATCGAGTACAGCGGGCAGAATTTGAACAGCCCGGTGAGCAAGGGCACCAAGCCGATCCAGCCCCACAACCCAATGGTG
>JBFXEK010000236.1:0-4007 GCA_050180155.1 Thiomonas sp.
CCGGGTTGGGCAATCTGGGTGTGTCGATCGTGCAGTACATCGTGCCGCTGGTCATCACCGCGGCGATATACGGCGTGCTCAGCGGCGACCCGCAAACGGCGGTCGTCGGCGGCAAAACCACGCAACTCTGGCTGCAGAACGCCGGCTTCGTCTGGGTGCCGTTCATCATCGCCGCGACGCTGGCGGCCTGGTTCGGCATGAACGATCTGGCCGATGCCAAAGCCTCGTTCGCCGACCAAGCGATCATTTTCAAGCGCAAACACACTTGGCTGATGAGCCTGCTGTACACCGGCACCTTCGGCTCGTTCATCGGCTACTCCGCCGGCTTGCCGCTGCTCATCAAATCGCAGTTTCCCGGCATCGACGCGCTCGACTACGCCTGGCTCGGCCCTTTCGTCGGCGCGCTCATCCGCCCGGTGGGAGGCTGGCTGGCCGACAAGCTCGGCGGCGCACGTGTGACCTTCTGGAACTTCATCGTCATGGCACTCGGGGTTGTCGGTGTGCTGTACTTCCTGCCGCACGGCGGTGCGGGCGGCCATTTCACCGGATTCCTCGCCGCGTTCATGCTGTTGTTTGCCACCACCGGCATCGGCAACGGCTCGACTTTTCGCATGATTCCGGTGATTTTCCTCACCGACCGCAAGCGCGCCGCCGCCGGCCAGGGCCCGGCCGCGCAGGAGCAGGCGGTGAAGGACGCGAACAAGGAAGCCGCTGCAGTGATCGGCTTCACCTCGGCGGTGGCGGCGTACGGCGCGTTTTTCATCCCCAAGAGCTACGGGAGTTCGATCGCCATGACCGGAGGGCCGCAGGCCGCCCTCTACGGCTTCATTGCTTTTTACGTGCTTTGCGTGCTGGTGACCTGGTGGTACTACAGCCGCAAGAACGCCCCAATGCCCTGCTGACCGCTGGATTCAAGGAGACCACGATGAGCCATTTTCTCGATCGACTGACCCACTTCACCCACTCCCGCCCCAAATTCGCCGATGGGCACGGTGAAGTCACCACCGAAGACCGCACCTGGGAAGACGCCTACCGTGGCCGCTGGCAGCACGACAAAATCGTGCGCTCGACCCACGGAGTGAACTGCACCGGATCTTGCTCGTGGAAGATTTATGTCAAGGGCGGCATCGTCACCTGGGAGACGCAGCAGACCGACTATCCACGCACACATGCCGACATGCCCAACCACGAACCGCGTGGCTGTCAACGTGGGGCCACGGCGAGTTGGTACCAATACTCGGCCAACCGGGTGAAATATCCGATGGTGCGCGGCCGGTTGATGAAGCTGTGGCGGCAGGCGCGCAAAACCCTCGATCCGGTCGACGCCTGGGCCAGCATCGTCCAAGACCAGTCCAAACGCAGCGAGTACCAGAAGCTGCGCGGCATGGGCGGCTTTGTTCGGGTGAATTGGGACGAGGTCTTCGAACTCGTCGCCGCGGCCAACACCTACACCATCAAAACCTACGGCCCCGACCGGATTTTCGGCTTTTCCCCGATCCCTGCGATGTCGATGGTGTCGTTCGCCTCGGGTGCACGCTATATCAACCTGCTCGGCGGCGTGATGGGCAGTTTCTACGACTGGTATTGCGACCTGCCGCCGGCTTCGCCGCAGACTTGGGGCGAACAGACCGACGTTCCCGAATCGGCCGAATGGTTCAACGCCAATTACATCATCGCCTGGGGGTCCAACGTGCCGCAGACCCGCAGCCCAGACGCGCATTTCTACACCGAAGCGCGCTATCGCGGGGCCAAGACCGTTGCTGTATCGCCGGATTATTCGGAAGTCGCCAAACTCAGCGATGAATGGCTGCACCCCAAGCAAGGCACCGATGCCGCGATGGCGATGGCAATGGGTCACGTGATTTTGCGTGAATTCCACTTCAGCGACAAACCCTCCGATTACTTTCTGGATTACTGCCGCAAATACACCGATCTGCCCTTGCTCGTCCGTTTGGACGAGCGCCAACTGCCCGACGGGCGAGTGGTGCTTGCCGCAGGGCGCACGCTGCGCGCCAGCGATTTTTCCGACAAACTCGGCCAAAGCGATCACCCCGAGTGGAAAACGGTGGCGTTCGGCAGCGACGGCGACATCGTGCTGCCGCACGGCTCGATCGGATTTCGCTGGCCGTCGCAGGGGCAGGCCGTCAGCTGCTGGAATCTCCAGCCGCGTGATGCGCGCACCGGCCGGGAAGTCGAGCTGGCGCTGAGTCTGATCGATCGCATGGACGGCGCTGCCGAGGTCGGCTTTCCCTATTTCGGTGGGGTACACGCCGAGCACCATCCAGGGAATGTGCAAGACAGCGTTCTAGTGCGCAGGGTGCCATACCGCACGCTGCGCCTGGCCGACGCACAAGGCAATGAAACCGTGGTGAAGGTGGCCTCGGTGTACGACCTGCTCGCAGCGCACTACGGCATCGACCGCGGGCTGGGAGAAGATCCCAACCCGTGCGCCAAAACGTATGCGGACAACGTCCCCTATACACCTGCGTGGCAGGAAAAAATCACCGGGGTGCCAGCGGCCACCGTGGAGCGCATCGCCCGCGAATTCGCCACCAATGCGCACAAAACGCGCGGCACGTCGATGGTGATTCTCGGCGCGGGTATCAACCACTGGTACCACGCCGACATGAATTACCGCGCGATCATCAATATGCTGATGATGAGCGGTTGCATCGGTGTTCCTGGCGGCGGCTGGGCACATTATGTCGGACAGGAGGCGTTGCGCCCGCAGTCGGGCTGGTCGGTGCTGACTTTCGCGCTCGACTGGAACAAGCCGCCCCGGCAAATGAATTCCACCAGTTTTTTCTACGCGCATACCGATCAATGGCGTTACGAAAAACTTGGTGTCGACGAAATCCTTTCGCCGCTTGCAGATCCCAAGGCTTTCGGCGGCAGCATGATCGACTATAACGTGCGCGCCGAGCGCATGGGCTGGCTGCCTTCTGCACCGCAATTGCAAACCAACCCGTTACACATTGCGCGTGCCGCCGCGTCCAGCGGGCAGTCGTCCAAAGACTATGTGGTCAATGGACTCAAATCGGGTTCGTTGCGCCTGAGCTGCGAAGACCCGGACAACCCGGTGAACTGGCCGCGCAATCTATTCGTCTGGCGTTCCAATCTTCTCGGCGCCTCCGGCAAGGGTTCGGAGTATTTCCTCAAACATTTGCTCGGCGCGAATCACGGCGTACTCGGCGCCGAAATCGGCACCGACGCGGTGCGCCCGCACGAGGCGCTCTGGCGCGACCCGGCCCCAGAAGGCAAGCTCGACCTGCTGGTGACGCTTGACTTTCGCATGAGCAGTACGGGTCTGTTTTCCGATGTGCTGCTGCCGGCGGCCACCTGGTACGAGAAAAACGACCTCAACACCACCGACATGCACACCTTCATCCATCCGTTGTCGGCGGCCGTCGACCCGAGCTGGGAAGCACGATCGGATTGGGAGATTTTCAAAGGCATTGCCAAAAAATTCTCGGAGGTCTGTGTCGGACATCTCGGTGTCGAGCGCGACGTGGTGCTCACCCCGCTGATGCACGACAGCGCTGCCGAACTCGGCCAGGGTCTGGATGTACGTGATTGGAAGCGCGGAGAAGTCGAGCTGATACCGGGGAAGACCGCGCCCAACATCACCGAAGTGCAGCGCGATTATCCCCATGTCTACCAGTGTTTCACCTCGCTCGGCCCGTTGATGGACAAAGCCGACGGCGGCCACGGGCACGGCATTTCCTGGGATGCGCGCGAGGAGGTGCAGGCGCTGGGCGAACTCAACGGCCGGAGCACCGAACCCGGCCCGGGCGAAGGTCGGCCGCAGATCTTGACCGACATCGACGCCACGGAAATGGTGATGATGTTCTCGCCGGAAACCAACGGGCATGTGTCGGCAAAAGCCTGGGCTGCGCTATCGAAAAAAACCGGCCTGGATCTCAGCCACATGCCCGCTGGCCGAGAGGACGAAAAAATCCGCTTCCGCGACATCGTGGCGCAACCGCGCCGGGTGATCAACTCGCCGA
>JBFXEK010000237.1:0-4000 GCA_050180155.1 Thiomonas sp.
AGCGACGACTGGATCGACTGCACGCCGCTGGCCGTGCTGAACTGCGCCAGCTGTGCCGACAAATCCGTGTTGCTCATCGGGTTCATCGGGTCCTGGTTGGTCAGCTGCGTCACCAGCAGTTGATAATAAGTGTTGACGTTGCCCAGCCCGGCCATGCCGCTGCTGGCGCTGCCCGAGGTGCCGCTGCTGCTCGACGACTGCAGCGAGGAGAGGAAGGCGTTGGAACTGATCGGTGAGGTACTCATGGCGGTCGTCCTTCAGGTCACTGGCCGAGGGTGAGGGTTTTGAGCAGGAGGTTTTTGGTCGTGTTCATCACGTTCACATCGGCCTGGTAGGCGCGTGACGCCGAGATCATGTTGACCATCTCGTCGACCGGGTTGACATTGGGGTAGGCGACGTAGCCATCTTTGTTCGCCAGCGGGTTGCCGGGGTCGTACACCAGTTTGAGCGGGCCGGGTTTTTCCACCACGCCGGCGACGGTCACGCCGTCGACCCCCGCGGCTGCGCCGCCCAGCGGCTGCGCGGCGAATACCACTTCGCGCGCGCGGTACGGCTGGCCGTTGGAGCTGACGGCGGAGTTGGCGTTGGCCAGGTTGCTGGCGACGACGTTCAGGCGGGTGCTTTGTGCGTTCAAGCCGGAGTTGGCGACGTCCAGAGCGGTGAACAAAGACATGGCGGGACTCGCTGGGATCAGTTGCCGGTGATGGCCGACGTCAGGGTTTTGATCTTGCCGGTGAGGAACGTGAGGTCGGCTTCGTACTGGATGCTGTTTTTCTGGAACGCCGCCTGCTCGCGGTTCATGTCCACCGTGTTGCCGTCCAGCCGCGCGGCGTTGCCGGCCTGGTAGCCGACGAAGCCGTCGGTGGGCTGCGCGGTGGTGCCGGGCAGGTGCCGCGGCTGCTCGGTTTTCAACGGCAACGCCGCAGGCGGCTGCCCGGCCAGCGCGGCGCGGTACGCCGCGGCGAAGTCCAGATCGACGGCTTTGTAGCCGGGGGTGTCGGCGTTGGCGATGTTTGCCGCCAGCAGTTGCTGGCGCTGCGCGCGCAGGTCGAGCGCGGTTTGCAGCGGGGCGAATTCACGGTCGAGGGCGGACAGCATGGTGAGGGTGCGAAACGAACGGTACGCCTTCGACTGCAGATTCCATGCCAGCCAACGGGCCGCCTGCCGTCGAAGTCTCGAGGGCGGAGAAAGCGGCAAAACACCAGCGTCGAGCGGCAAAAGTTTGCCGCCGCATCCGCTGCCGCCGTGCCGCTGATGGCAGCGTCGGGCGGCAAGCGCAGCGCCGTCTGCTTGGTACGAAGCTTGCTGCGCATTGGTCGCAGCGCGGTGTTTGCCGCATCTTCCCGAACTCGTTTTGCCATGAGCCGTTTTCGTTGCCTTTCGCCGCCTCGCCTGTGGCCACGTCTTGCCGCGGCCCTGCTGTGCGTCGCGTCCGCCGCTGCCGCGCGGGCCGTACCGGCGACGGAAAATCCGCAGACGATCCGCGCGGTGGTCGAGGCGTTCGTTCGCGCCGGGCTGCCGCCGGCCCTGGCGCAAGCGCGCATCGACGTGCAAGGGCCGGCGCCGGGGCTGCGTTTCCCGCGCTGCGACGACCTGCGCGCGCAAGCCTTCGGCAGCCCGAACCCGTACGGGGCGCAGACTGTCGAAGTGCGCTGCAGCGCGCCCAAAGCCTGGTCGCTCTATCTGCCGGTGCGGGTGGATCAGCAGCAGGATGTGGTGGTCGCCGCGCGCGCGCTGCCCGCCGGGCACGTGCTCAGCGCTGCCGATCTGACCACGCTGCGGCGCGACGCGGCGCAGTTGCCGCCAGGCGCGGCCGGGTCGGCGCAGGCGCTGGTCGGCCAGGTGCTGCGCTACGGCGTGGCCGCAGGACAGACGTTGACCAAGGCCATGCTCACCGGGCCGGTTCTCGTGCACTACGGCCAGCCAGTCAGCCTGGTGGCGCAGGGGATGGGGGTGCGGCTGGTTGCACTGGGGCAGGCAATGGGCGATGGCCGCGCAGGGCAGTCGGTGCTGGTGCGCAATCCGCAGTCCGGTCGCGTGGTCAGCGGCGTGGTCGATGCGCAGGGGCAGGTGGTCGTGCCGCTGAACTGAAAAGCTGTGAACGAGCCGGTGAGACCCGCCATCGCGCCCCAAACACCGCGCGGGGCGTTGCAAATGCTCACCGTGGTTCCCGCTACGGCTGCGTATGGCGCTGCATTGGCGCCTGCCGCGCTGCCTGTTCGGGCGCCCGGTTGATTCCAACCGCCGAGGAAGGGCGGCGCGGCGGCGTCAAAAAACCGACTTTCCGGTCACGGTGTCGAAAAGAGGCGTATCGAATAATCGAAAAAACCAATTTCACTTGTTAAGTCAACGAAAAACACGGCAGAAAAACAGATTGTCAGATGGCATTGTTTTTGCTGGAAGGCGGCATGTCAGTTGAGTCGAGGAGCCGGCCATGTCTGCCATTGCGTTGTTGTCGCCAAGCCACGCGTCAGAAACCACGTCCGTCGCGCGTCTGCCCGATCCGGTCGACCGGTGGGATGATGCGCCGGCGGAACCGGAACTGCAGCTGGACGCTGCGCCGCTGCGTCTGGCGCGGCAGATCTACGCCACATGGCTGCAACGCGCGCTGCAGTTGGGCGCATACGGCAACGTCGGGACGGTGCCGGCGTTGCCGCGCGTGGCCATCGATCACCAGCTCGACCGCGCCCTCGACGCGGCGGGGGCGGACGCCGCCGGGCTGCTCGCCATGCGCGACATGCAGCGCCAGCGCATGGCCGAGCTCGGCGCGGCTGCGCAGACCTTGGCCACGGCGCGCGGCAGCGATCCGGCCGCCGCGCCGGTTTGGGGGCGGCTGATCGAACTCGGGCTGCAGACCTTGCAGGGATTTGCCGATCTGGAAATCGTTTTCGCCGCGCAGCGTGCCGCGCACGATGCGCTGACCGGCCTGCCAGGGCGCGCGGCGTTACAACAACGTCTGCAGGCCGAGCAGTCGCGGGTGCGACGTCAGGCGCGGCAATGCGCCGTGGCCCTGCTCGACCTGGATCATTTCAAGCAGATCAACGACCGCTATGGGCACCACACCGGTGACCGTGTGCTCGCGGTGTTTGCTGCCACGCTGCGCGCAGGGTTGCGGCCCTACGACGGGGTATACCGTTACGGCGGTGAGGAATTCGTCCTCGTTCTGCCCGATGCCACCGCGGCGCAAGCGGTGAGCATTCTCGATCGCCTGCGCCAGCGCGTGGCTGCTACTTCGGTGCAAATTCCAGGCGGCGCAGTGCACATTCAGTTTTCCGCTGGTGTCGCTGCGTTGGACGACCGGGCGATCGCGCAAACGCTGCGCTGCGCCGATGCCGCGCTGTACGACGCCAAAGCCAAGGGCCGCGACCAAGTTCGCCTGGGGCCTTGTGTGGCCGGGTGAGCGGCGGCCGAACGCTGTCGTTGACTGCCGCACCGCAATCCGTGTAAGCCGCTGGACCGACCGATGCCATCGCTGCCGCCCTCCTCGCACGCGCCGCCATCCCGGCTGCGCGACGCCGACGCGCTCGATCTGATGGCGGCATTCGGCGTCGATGCGCGCGAGTTTTTGCGCGCGTTCGAGCTGGGTTTGCAGCCGCAGGCGCAGCGCGCCGACACTTTGCAGGCACTGGGTAACGCCGCAGAAGCGCTGCGCGGCATCCGTATCGGCGCCGATTTTTTGCGTCTGGACACCATCAGCGCGCTGTGCCGCGCCGCAGAGCAGGAATTGCTGCAGCAGTTGCCGCACATTGCCGCGGGCCAGGCGCTACAGCCGCAGGCGCTGCAACAGGTCATCGACGATCTGCGCCGGCAACTCGCATGGGCCGACGAGACACCGAAGGAGTGCGACACCCAGCCGCCCGCACCCGCACCCGAACCCGAACCCGAACCCGAACCCGAACCCGAACCCGAACCCGAACCCGAACCCGAACCCGAACCCGAACCCGAACCCGAACCCGAACCCGAACCCGAACCCGAACCCGAACCCGAACCCGAACCCGAA
>JBFXEK010000238.1:0-3995 GCA_050180155.1 Thiomonas sp.
ACGCCGCCTACCCGCGCAGCCTGCTCGACCTGCCCGACCCGCCGCCGCTGCTCTACGCCGTCGGCAACACCGCATTGCTCGATGGCCCGCGCCGGCTGGCGATGGTCGGCGCGCGCAACCCTACGGCGCAGGGCGAACGCGACGCCTATGCGTTCGCGCAGGCGTTCAGCGCCGCCGGGGTGACCATCGTTTCCGGCTTCGCCCTGGGGATCGACGCCGCCGCGCACCGCGGCGCGCTGGCCGCCGCCTGTCCCCACCCCGGCTCGACCATCGCCGTGCTCGGCACCGGTTGCGACCGCGTCTACCCGGCGCGCCACCGCGACCTGGCGCACGCCGTGGCCGAGCACGGGCTGCTGCTGTCCGAATTCGCGCTCGGCACCGCTGCGGCCAAAGGCAACTTCCCCCGGCGCAACCGCCTCATCAGCGGTCTGTCGCGCGGCGTGCTGGTGGTCGAGGCGGCGACGCACTCGGGCTCGCTCATCACCGCCCGGCTGGCCGCAGAGCAAGGGCGCGACGTGTTCGCCATTCCCGGTTCGATCCACAACCCTCTGGCGCACGGCTGCCACCGCCTCATCCGCGACGGCGCCAAGCTGGTGGAAACGGCGCACGACGTGCTCGAGGAGTTCGGCTGGCAGGCGCCGCTGCCCGCGGCCAACCCTGAGCCGGCCGCGCACGGCCACGCGGGCCACACAGGCGACGGTGGCGATGGTGGCCAAGCCCCCGACTGCGACGTGCTGCGCGCGCTGGGGTACGACGTGCGCAGTTTCGACGAACTCGCAGCGCGCACCGGCTGGAGCGCAGACCGTCTGGGCGCGCGGCTGCTCGACCTCGAACTGCAAGGTCACGTCGCCCGTCTGCCGGGAGGACGATTCCAGCGCATCGCCCGTGCCTGAGGCGTTGCGGCGGACGTGCCGGTTGCACGCCGGCGCTGCGCGGCAGGACGTGGCGTGCCCCGCCTGCCGACACGTCACGGCGCTGTGCATAGAATGGCCGCATGTTCGACATCCTGATGTATCTGTACGAGTCGTATTGGCACCCGCAGGCCTGCCCCGAGTTCGGCCAGCTCTCGCGCAAACTCAGCGCCGCGGGTTTCGAAAACGACGACATCCACGACGCGCTGGACTGGCTGCGCGGGCTCGACGATGCCGTGGGCGGGCTGCAAACGCAGCAAGCCCCAGACGCCCGTTCGATCCGGCTGTACGCCCCGCAGGAAATCGATTGCCTCGGACTGGAGGCCATCGGCTACCTCAACTTTCTCGAAGCCGCCGGCGTGCTCAAACCCCACCTGCGCGAGCTGACCATCGAACGCGCGCTGGCCACCGGCATGCAGCCGTTGCCGCCCGAACACCTCAAGACCATCGTGCTGATGATTTTCTGGCGCCTGGACGAAGAACCCGACGCGCTCATCCTCGACGAACTGTTCGCCGAGGCCGACGACCGCGTGGTGCACTGAGAAGCCGTGAACCAGCCTGCCCTGGCGTTTGCGCTCGCCGTCCGCCCAACCGCAGCCTCTTTCTGAAAGATCCGCATGCAACGCTCTCGACCCCTCCTCGGACTGACGCTGCTGGGCAGCCTGCTACTGACTGCCTGCGGCGGTGGCGGCTCCAGCGCGCAATACGAAGGCTCCATCGTCACCGGCCAGGTGCTCATGGGGCCGCAGTATCCGGGTGACACCTCCGGCGGCCCGGTGGCCGGGGCCACCGTCTGCGCCTACGCCTTTCTCGCCAACGGCTCGCCGCTGTACACCATCAACTACGGCGCGCTGCCCTACACCTACAACATCACCCCGGCGGCGACCTGCCAGACCACGACGGCAAACGGCAGTTTCAGCTTCAACCTGCTCAACGGCGTGTACGGCCCGGTGCTGCTGCAGGCGTATGGCGGCAGCTACCAGTTCGGCGCCAGCAGCAGCGCGCTCAAGAGCTACACCCTCAACCAGCTCACATCGGCCAATCTGAGCTTTCTCACCACCACCTCGACCAACTATTTCATCGCCAGCAACACCACGCTGCAGGCGGTGGTCAACGTCGGCGGCGGCGGCACGGTATCGACCAACGTCACCCCGCTGACCACCTTCGCCGTGGCCCGCGGCAACCCGGTCAACGGCTTCACCGTGGCCACTTACCAGAACAACCTGAGCAACGTCGCCGCGCAGTTGGGCATCAGCGGCGTGGCCAATCTGGCCACTGCGGTTCCCGGCGCCCCGACCTCCGACCCCAACGCCAGCTACGGCCAGGCCATGCTCGGCGTCGCGCAGTATCTGGCGACCATGACCCCCAACGGGACCAACACCGACGATCCGTACGGCGCCAACCTGCTCAACTGGACCAACCTGGCCACGGTGTCGGCCGACTACACCGCGGCGTACCGCGCGATCAACTCCGGCTCGACCGCGACCTTCAGCTTCAACTGACGGCGCGCTCCAACTGCGCGCCGCCACTGGCGATGAGCACGTCGCATCGCGCGTGCGCCAGCACGTGTTTGGTCACGCTGCCAAACAGTAATTCCTCGGTCACGCCGGTGCCGTGCTTGCCGAGGACCAGCAGGTCGGCGTCCTCGTCTTGCTGCTGCTGCAAAATGCACGCGGCGGCGTCACCGTGTGCCACCACCGCCCGCCATTGCGCCGCAGGCCATGCAGCGCCGTCTGCCAAGCGGCCGAGTTCGGCCAGCGCCTGCGTCCTCACCGTGTCACGGTGGGCGCGGATCAGCGCCTCGTCCACCCCGGCGAACCGCATCTTGCCTTCGACCAAGGCTTCGTCGGCATATAGCAGGGTGTAGCGCGCCTGCGGCGCCATCGCCTGCGCCAAACGCAACGCACCGCACGACCAGGCAGAGAAATCCACGGCGACGACGACTTGGCGATACGCCGCGCGTGGCGGCTGCTTGACTGCGAGCATCGGCCGCAGCGTGGAGCGCAGCAGCCGGTCGGCAGTGGCGCCGAGCAGCCAGTCGCGGATCGAGTCCGCGCCGCGTGCCCCGACAACGAGCAGCCCGGCGTCGATGGCGTCGGCGTGGCGCAGGATCGAAGCGACCACCGCGCCGTCGAGCACATGCGCGTCGACTGCCACGCCGAATTCGGCGGCGATCGCGTCGCGCAGCTGCGACAAAGCCCGTACCGCGTTGTCACGCGCCGTCGCGTCCACGACCTGCGCATCCGCGCCGAACCAGCGCCGCACGTCGTCGAGCGCGCCGCGCGCAGCCACATGCACGAGATCGAGCGACGCACCGCTGCTGCGCGCCAGCAGCGCGGCGCGGCGCACCGCATGCAGCGCGCAAGCGGACAGATCGGTGGCGGCCAGCACAGTCGAGGGGGCATCCATAAGACCATCTCCATCAAGATCGCGCGGCGAAGGTATCGATGATGTGCTGCGCGGCGAACTGCGCGGCATCGTGGTAAGGATCGACGAGCAATGCCACTGCTGCGGCGCGCAGCGTCTGGGCTTGCGCCGCGTCGCGCAACACGGCAGCAAGACGCGGCGTGGCTGCGCGTGCCTGCATTGCATGCAGCAGTGCGCGGTTGGGGGCACTACCGGGCAGCGTGGTCACCACCCAATTTGCTGTATGCAACGGCAGGGTGTCGAGAAAGTCGGTGTCCTCGGCGTCGCCGAAATGCACCGGCAGGCCGCGCTGCCGTAGCCAGGCGACACGCTCGGGATCGAAATCGACGCCCTGTGCGGCAATGCCGCTGCGCTGCAGGCGTTCGAGCAGCGCTTGGCCGAAGCGGCCGACGCCGAAAACCAGGACTTGCGCCGCTGTCGCGGCGGCAGCCTGCCGCTCCACCGCCAGTTCGCGGCGCGGCTGGCGGCGCTCGAACACGCCGAGCCAGGGGCGCAGGAAATCGAACAGCGGCTGCGAGTACAAAATCATGTAGGTCGACAACGCAATCGTGGTCACACCCACCAGCGTCGTCAGCCCGAGCGCATCGGCGCCGACATGGCCGAGCGAAATTCCCATGGCGACGAACACGATGGAAAACTCGCTGATCTGCGCCACCG
>JBFXEK010000239.1:0-3990 GCA_050180155.1 Thiomonas sp.
ATACCGTCAGAGACGTTCTTGCGGGCTTTTTTGCGTGTGCGTTGCGCCGCGCTGCTTTGCGAGGATGGTTTAGCCATTGACTTCAGTCCTTACTTATTTTTTCAGCGTGATGCTGCCCTTGCGCGGGCCTTTGCGCGTGCGCGCATTGGTGCGGGTGCGCTGGCCGCGAACCGGCAACCCGCGGCGATGGCGAAATCCGCGGTAGCAGCCCAGATCCATCAGCCGTTTGATATTGACGGAGATTTCCCGCCGCAAATCACCCTCGATGGTCAATTTGCTGATCGCCTCGCGCATTTTTTCCAGTTCGGCATCGGACAAATCTTTGATGCGCTTGTCGTAGGGAACGCCCGAAGCATCACAAATGGCGCGCGCCGTGGTGCGGCCAATACCGTAAATCGCCGTCAGGCCGATTTCCGCGTGTTGATGTGGTGGAATGTTGATACCAGCAATACGTGCCATTGATAACCTCGAACCTCAAAAAATGAACTGTGCTCACCCTTGGCGCTGTTTATGGCGCGGGTCGGTGCAAATCACCCGCACCACGCCATTGCGGCGGATGATTTTGCAATGACGGCACATTTTTTTGACTGATGCGCTCACTCTCATGATGATCCTCTCTTGCTCTTACTTGGCGCGGAAAACGATCCGTGCGCGTGATAAATCGTAGGGCGTCAGCTCCACGGTGACCTTGTCGCCGGGGAGAATCCGGATGTAGTGCATGCGCATTTTTCCGGAAATATGCCCTAACACCGTGTGGCCGTTTTCCAGCTTGACCCGGAAGGTAGCATTGGGGAGATTTTCGAGAATCTCTCCCTGCATTTGAATGACATCGTCCTTGGCCATAAGACTCCGTTAACGCACGCCGCCTAGGCCGGATTTGAAATTGGCCTTTTTCAGCAACGCATCGTATTGATGCGACATGGCGTATGCCTGGACCTGCGCCATGAAGTCCATCGTCACCACGACGATGATCAGCAACGACGTCCCGCCAAAGCTGAACGGCACGTTGTATTTCAATACCAGGAATTCCGGCAGCAGGCAGACCAATGTGATGTAAATCGCCCCGACCAAGGTCAGGCGCATCAGCACCTTGTCGATGAATTTGGCGGTCTGCTCGCCGGGTCGGATACCCGGGATGAACGCACCACTCTTTTTGAGCTGATCTGCGGTTTCCCGGCTGTTGAACACCAGCGCGGTATAGAAAAACGCGAAAAAGATGATCGCCGCGGCGTACAGCAGAATGTAGAGTGGCTGCCCCGGGGACAGCGCACCGGCAATGTCCTTGAGCCAGCCCATGCCTTTGGCGGCACCGAACCAACTGACTGCCGTGGCCGGCAGCAGAATGATCGACGAGGCAAAAATCGGCGGAATCACCCCGGCCATATTCAGCTTCAACGGCAGGTGCGAGCTTTGCCCACCGTACACCTTGTTGCCCACTTGGCGCCGGGCGTAATTGACCAGAATCTTGCGCTGACCGCGCTCGACGAAAACGACGAAATAGGTCACCAGAACGACGATGGCGAGGACAAACAACGCGACGAGCACACTCATCGCCCCCGTACTCACGAGTTCGGCCAAACCAGCGATCGCCGAGGGTAGGCCGGCGACGATGCCCGAAAAGATGATGATCGAAATGCCGTTGCCCAGGCCGCGCTCGGTAATTTGTTCGCCAAGCCACATCAAAAACATCGTGCCGGAAGTCAGGGTCAGCACCGCCGACAATTGAAAACCAATCCCTGGGTTGATGACCAGACCGGGTGACGCCTGTAGCGCCACGGCGATGCCGAATGATTGGAATATGGCCAGCACCAGAGTGAAATACCGCGTGTACTGCGTCGTTTTACGCCGCCCTGCCTCGCCCTCTTTTTTCAGCGCCTCGAGAGAGGGCACGACATAGGTGAGCAGTTGCATGATGATCGATGCCGAAATGTAAGGCATGATCCCCAGTGCGAACACGGTGAAGCGGGCAAGCGCGCCGCCCGAAAACATATTGAACAGACCCAAAATCCCGCCCGAGTTGTTTTTGAACAATTGCTGCAGGTGGCTTGGGTCGATGCCTGGCACCGGAATGTGGGCGCCAATGCGGTAGACCACCAGCGCGCCGAGCAGGAAAAACAAACGGCGGCCCAAGTCGCCGTATTTACCCTGCTGTGCCGTGGTTGAAGTGGCCATGTCGGGGATTCCGGATCAGGCGGCGTTTTGCAGGGCGACGCTGCCACCGGCCGCTTCGATCGCGCTGCGCGCGCCTTTGCTCGCCAGCAAGCCTTGCAGTTTGACAGCGCGGCTGATCGTGCCGGTGGCAATCACCTTGACGGCGCGGGTCAGCTCAGGAACGAGACCGTGCGCCTTGAGCACCAGCAAATCGATTTCATCTTCTTGCAACCGGTCGAGATCGCGCAGCGTGATTTGCGCGCTGTACTGCGCCAGCGCCGACTTGAAGCCGCGCTTGGGCAGGCGACGCTGCAGCGGCATCTGCCCGCCTTCGAAACCAACTTTGTGAAAACCGCCGGCACGCGATTTCTGGCCCTTGTGGCCGCGACCCGCCGTTTTGCCCAGGCCCGATCCGATGCCGCGGCCGACGCGACGCTTGGCGTGCTTGGCACCCTCGGCCGGCTTGATGGTATTGAGTTGCATAGTACGTCTCGCAAATTGTGTTGCTTGGCGCGGGATTGAACCGCCCGATCTTCGCTGGTGTTTCGCTGGTCTTTCGCTGGTTTTGCGCCGATGTGTCGCTGGGCTGCTGGCGCTCAGCCGCAGATTTCGACCAAATAGCTGACCTTGCGCACCATTCCGCGCACTGCCGGCGTGTCTTCGAGTTCGCGTACGCTGCCCAGCTTACGCAGCCCCAAGCCGCGCACGGTCGCACGGTGCGCATCGCGCGTGCCGATGACGCTGCGAACCAGCTTCACCTTGATGGTTTTTTTGTCGCTCATGATGTTCAACCCAAAATTTCTTCAACCGACTTGCCGCGCTTCATGGCAATTTCTTGGGCCGACTTCATATTGCCCAGTGCGTCGAGCGTGGCGCGCACCATGTTGTACGGGTTGGTCGAGCCGTGGCTCTTGGCGACGATGTCGGTGATGCCGAGCACTTCGAACATCGCGCGCATCGGGCCGCCGGCGATGATCCCCGTGCCCTGCACCGCAGGCAGCATCATGACGTTGGCCGCGCCGTGCTGGCCGGTGACTCTGTGATGCAAAGTGCCATTTTTCAACGGCACCTTGATCATATTGCGCCGCGCCTGTTCCATGGCTTTTTGCACCGCAACGGGCACCTCACGCGCCTTGCCTTTGCCCATGCCGATGCGGCCATCCCCGTCGCCGACCACGGTCAGCGCAGCGAAACCGAGAATCCGGCCGCCCTTGACCACTTTGGTGACGCGGTTGACCGCGATCATTTTTTCGCGCAAGCCATCATCGCGCGTCTCGTTGGCAAACTTGTTTTGAACTTTGGCCATGATGTGCTCGTTCTCAGAACTTCAGGCCGGCTTGACGCGCAGCCTCGGCGAGCGCCTTGATGCGCCCATGAAAGCGAAAACCCGAACGATCGAAGGCTACGGCTTCGATCCCTGCAGCTTTGGCTTTTGCAGCGATACGGGCGCCGACGATCGCCGCCGCCGCCACATTGCCGCCACGGCCAGCCAACTGGGTGCGCACTTCCGGTTCCACCGTCGAGGCCGAAACCAGAATGCGGTCGCCCTCGGCGGAAATGATGTTGGCGTAAATGTGCTGGTTGGTGCGATGCACGGCCAGACGCACGGCGCGCAGGCGCGCGATGCGGCGGCGGGTGGCTTGCGCACGGCGCAGACGGGACATATTTTTGCTGATCATGATCCTGGCCCTTACTTCTTCTTGGTTTCCTTGATCACCACGACTTCATCGGCGTAGCGCACTCCCTTGCCCTTGTAAGGCTCGGGCGGTCGATACGCGCGCACTTCGGCGGCCACCTGACCAACGAGTTGTTTGTCCACGCCCTTGATGACGATATCCG
>JBFXEK010000240.1:0-3970 GCA_050180155.1 Thiomonas sp.
AGCGCCAGCCAGGCCTCGCGCATGCCGGGAAACCGCCGGATCGCCAGTTCCTCGACCCGCGCGTCCTCGAACACCTCGATGACCGCCATCTGCACCGGCAGCAATTGCTGCATCGACAGCGGCTGCTGCGTGAACACCAGGTGCGCTGCGCAGTGGTTGGCCGCGGCGCGGTACACCTCCAGGCCGCTGATCACACGCTCGGGCGGGGTGGCCTGGCCGTCGGGACGGACGTCGTCGTACGCGTCGGCGATGTGGATGACGTAGCGTTCGATGTACGGCTTGAGGCCCTGGCGGTTTTCGTAGTCGCCGGCGGTGGGGCGCAGGAAAAAATCGCGCCCCCAGATCGCACGCAGGTAGATGTTCAGCCGGCGCTGGATGTCGACGAACAGCGTGCCCTTGCGCTCCTGCTGCAGCACGGCCAGGGCGTCGGCGCTTTGCAGTCCGAAGTAGACGGCCTGGCCGTCGAAATCGGCTTTGTACGCCTGCGCCCCCCACTGCACCCAGCGGCGCAGGCCGCCCAGGGTGAGTTGGCTGAGCAGCCGGTCGAGGTTTTCCAGCATCGGCCGCAAACCCCGCGGCGCCTGCGCCAGTACGATTTCGAGCACGCGCAGGTAATTGCGAAACAAATCGGCGTCGCCCACGCGCTGCGCCGCCAGCGGCGCGGTACTGGCGATGAGCGCCAGCACCTGCCCGGAGGTTTTCGACGCCATGGCCAACAAAAAATTGACCAGATCCGGCAGCACGTCCTCGCCGATGCCGCGCGCCACGTCGGGCGTGGACTGCAGATAGCTCACCACCAGGTCTTCGCCGCGGCCGAGATGGTGCAGCGCCACCGCGCCCTTGAGGTAGTTGTCCAGCCCACGCGGACTGAAGGCGCGCGCCGCCTCGGCCCAGCTGGCGCGCAGCAGGTCCTGCGCGCCGCCGGGCAGCTCGGCGAGCAGCTCCTGGAATTCTTCGAGGTGGATGGCCATGATGCGCTGCGGGCGGCTGGCGGCTGTAGGCGGTTCAGAAGTACGTGGTCACCGCCGAGTCGAGCGCGTCGCGCATGTCCGGGTCATCGGTGATCGGGCGCACCAGCGCCACACGACACGCCGCCAGCGGCGCCACGCCACGAGCGATGAGCGACCCGGCGTAAATCAGCATGCGGGTGGAAATGCCCTCGTCCAGCCCGTGGCCCTTGAGGTTGCGCGCATGCTCGGCGATGTGCACCAGCTTTTTCGCCGCATCCAGCGCCACGCCCGACTCGTGGGCGACGATCTCGGCCTCGACCTCGTGCTCGGGGTAATTGAAGTCCAGCGCGCCAAAGCGTTGTTTGGTCGACTGCTTCAAGTCCTTCATCAGCGACTGGTAGCCGGGGTTGTACGAAATCACCACCTGGAAATCGGCGTGCGCCTGGACGATCTCGCCTTTTTTTTCCAGCGGCAGGATGCGCCGCGCGTCGGTCAGCGGGTGGATGACCACGGTGGTGTCCTGCCGCGCCTCGACCACTTCGTCGAGGTAGCAGATCGCGCCGTGCCGCGCCGCCAGGGTCAACGGCCCGTCCTGCCAGCGCGTGCCGTTGGCGTCGAGCAGAAAGCGGCCGACCAGGTCGGAGGCGGTCATGTCTTCGTTGCACGCCACGGTGATCAGCGGCTTGCCCAGTTTCCACGCCATGTATTCGACAAAGCGGGTTTTGCCGCAACCGGTCGGCCCTTTGAGCATCATCGGCATGCGCGCGGAGTACGCGGCCTCGAACAACGCCACCTCGTCGGCCACCGCGCGGTAGTACGGCTGCTCGCGGACACGGTAGGCGTCGAGCAAGCCGGCGGCGGTGTCGGCCGCCGGGCGCATCACCGCGCCGGCGGGCGCCGCGAACGCCGCGTCGCGCCGCGGCAGGTAAGTACGCTGGGAAAGTTCGTCACGCATGGTCGGATTCCTGTGAAACCATCAGTCTGGCCAGACACGGCCGGGAAACAACACCTGCGCGCTCGACGGCGGCTCGGCGGCGCCGCTCGCCGCCGGCGGCGCCACAGGTGCTGCAGCCAGTGCGGGGGCGGCGACGGGCGCCGCCTTGCGCGCCGCCGCGCGACGGGCAGCCGGGGGTTGCGCCGCGGCCTTGGCCTGGCGCACGCTGCTGGCGAGCTTGTCTTTGATGCTGGTCATGATGCAAGGATCTCCTCGATGATGCCGTCGATTTCCGCCGCGGCCGCAGCGCCGCGCGCGCCCATTTGATACGCCGATACGCCTTCGAGCGCGGCGGTTTTGTAGACGCCGCGGCGGCGCACCGGGGTGCGCAGCACGGGCAGGCCGAATTCGGCCAGCGCCTGCTGCATCGCCGCCGACAGCGCGCTGCGCGCCTCGATCTGGTTGAGCAGCAGCCAGGCGCGCAGCGCCGGGTTGTACCGCCGGGCGTCGTCGATGTGCTGCGGCAGCCGCAAGCTGGCCCACAAATCGACCGGCGAAGGCAGTACCGGGATCACCGCCACGTCGCAGCAGCGCAGCGCGAGTGCGGCGGCGCGGCTGTCGGCCGCTGGCGGGCAGTCGAGCACGACGAAATCGAAACCACGATAGTCGCGCCGCAGCTCGACCGTGGCGGCACCGGCGCGCAGTTGCTTGACGGTGGCGGGAAAGGGCTGCGTGCCGGCTGCGGCCCACTGCGTGGCCGAGGCTTGCGGGTCCAGATCGACGACCACCGCCGGCGCGCGCCGCGCCAGCCCGGCGGCCAAGTGCATCGCCACCGTGGTCTTGCCCGCGCCGCCCTTCTGGTTGATGACGGCGATGACCCGCGCCTGCGCCACGTTCACTCCCCGCGCTCGGCCAGCGCCGCGATGCGCTGCGCAAACTGCTCGTCGGCGGCGCTGAACGCCACGCCGTCGGCGGCTTCGAGCGTGATGTTGACGTACGTCGTGCCGAAGTTGATGTTTTGCGGATGGCGCTGCAACTCGTCGGACAGCGCCGACAGCGCGTCGAGAAACGCGCGCGTCTGCGCGTAGCGGGCAAAGGCGAAGCGGCGAAACAGCGTGGGCGGCTTGTCGCGGCGCTCCCAGCCGTGCAAGGTGTCAGTCATGAGGATGCTGCCTGGGTTGGAGGTGGGACACATGGTCGAGGTGCTCGCGTTCTTGCTGCAGCAGCGCCTCGAACAACGCTGCGGACTCGCCGTCGCGCAAACGGCCGGCGTGCATCCGGGCGTCAGCATAAAGCTGCACCGCGTGCTCCTCCAGCCGCTGGTCGTGGGCGAACAGCTCCTCGGGCGTGCGCCCCAGCCGTGCCGCCGGCAGTGCCCCGCCGCAGGGCGCCACGCCCAGCAGCATCTGCCGCTGCATCAGCCGCTCGGCGTGTTCGAGTTCTTCGAGCGCTTCGGCCCGCAGCCGCGCCGCCAGCTCGGCGTCGCCCCACAGTCGGGCGAGCACGCTTTGCGCAAGGTACTGTTGCACCGCGCTCAACTCGTGGTTGAGCGCGCGCGCCAGCCAACCCAGGGTTCTCGGATCGGTCGCCATGGAGCGTTCCCCGCCTCGGCCTGCCGCGACGCCTTAGCTGCGTGTGGAAGTGAGTTCGGCATCGCGCCCGCCGCCGCCGGTTTCAGGCTTGGTCGGCAGGATGCCCTCGACCTCGCTGTGCACGCGGGCGATGATGTGCGCGGCCACCAGGCCGTCGCCCACGCGCTCGCAGGCGTCGGCGCCGGCGCGCACCGCGGCGTTGACCGCGCCGGTCTCGCCGCGCACCATCACCGTGACGTAGCCGCCGCCGACGAATTGGCGCGAGATCAGCCGCACTTCGGCCGCTTTGGTCATGGCGTCGGCCGCCTCGATCGCGGGAACCAGCCCGCGGGTTTCAATCATGCCCAGGGCAATGCCCATCGTCTCTGCCATTTGCTTACTCCTTGTCGAAAAAAAGAATGTCCACTCGCTCACAGCACCTTGACGCGCGCTGCGCGCACGCCGTGATGCTCTTTGCTCACCGCGACGTTCACTCCTCCTCCCATTGGTCGAGG
>JBFXEK010000241.1:0-3962 GCA_050180155.1 Thiomonas sp.
TGCGCGGGCCGAACGGTGAATTTCTCGGCGTCAACGGCCGCCCGGACTATGTGCGCCAGAGCTGCGAGGCCAGCCTGAAGCGGCTGGGCGTGGAAGTGATCGACTTGTACTACCAGCACCGCGTCGATCCCAACGTGCCGATCGAAGACACGGTGGGCGCGATGGCCGATCTGGTGCGCGCGGGCAAGGTGCGGTATCTGGGCTTGTCGGAAGCAGCACCGGCGACCATCCGGCGGGCGCATGCGGTACATCCCATCGCCGCGCTGCAGTCGGAGTATTCGTTGTGGAGCCGCGACCCCGAGGGCGAAGTGCTCGACACCGTGCGCGAGCTGGGCATCGCCTTCGTCGCCTACAGCCCCTTGGGCCGCGGCTTCCTCACGTCGCAGATCAAATCGCTCGACGACCTGCCGGCCGACGACTGGCGGCGGCGTTCGCCGCGGTTTCAGCCCGAGGCGTTCGCGCGCAACCTGCGGCTGGCCGAGACGGTGCGGCAGATGGCCGAGGCGAAAAACTGTACCCCGGCGCAGTTCGCCCTGGCCTGGCTGCTGGCGCAGGGCGACGACGTCATCGCCATTCCCGGCACCAAGCGCCGCCGCTATCTGGAAGAAAACGTCGGCGCGCTGCGCGTGCGGCTGACCACGGCGGACTTGATTCGCATCCACCAGGCCGTGCCTCCGGGGGCGGCGACGGGGGCGCGCTACCCCGAGGCGGCGATGCAGGCGCTCAACCGCTGATTTCGCCGGGACGCGCTGCCGCTGGAGTGGGCAGCGCCGAGCCGGTAACATGATCTGACGCTTTGCGACCAGACGTTCCGCCATGCCCGCCACCGCGCTGCCCGATGCCCAGATTCTCCACACCCTGACGTCGTCGCCCGCCGCGCTGCCGTCGCCCAGCGCCGTGGCGCTCGAACTCATGCGTGCGCTGGAACGGCGTGACATGGGGCTGCGCGAGCTCGCGCAAATCGCGCGCAAAGACCCGGCGTTGGTGGCGCGGATGATCCAACTGGCCAATTCGGCTGTTTTCGCCGGGCTCCGCCCCGCCGTGGCGATCGAAGAGGCGGTATTGCGCATCGGCACGAGCGGGCTGGCGCGGCTGGCCATCGCGCTGTCGCTGGTGGAGTCCAGTCACACGACGACGGTTGCGGGCTTCGATCTGCAGCGGTTTTGGCTGACGTCGATCCAGCGCGGCCTGGTGTTCCAGTATTTGTCGCTGCGCGTGGGCAAAATGCTCAGCGCCGAGGCGTTCAGCCTTGGGCTGCTGGCCGAGGTGGGCCAGTTGGCGATGGCCGTGACGCTGGGGGCGCAGGCCGTTTCACCGAATGCTGCCGCCTCGTCGGCGGCGTGGCGCGAATGGCAGCACCAGCGTTACGGTTTCGACCAGACCGACGCCAGCGCCGTGCTGCTGCAGCACTGGGGGTTTCCGCCGTTGCTGGCGCAGGCGGTGCGCGAGCGGGCGGTGCCGCTGACGGCTGGGGACGACTCGCGCGAGGCGCAACTGGCGCGGTGCGTGGCGCTCACCCGCGGCTTGCGCCTGCTGCCCGACGGCACGGCGGACGACATCCAAGCGGTGCACCGGTTGGCGGTGGCTCTGGATTTGACCGAGGACGATTTGCAGGGCGTGCTCGCCAGCGCCGCACACGACATGGCGGGCATGGCGTCGGTGTTCTCTCTCCACTTGGAGCAAAGCGAGGTCGATGCCGAGTTCGACCGCCTGCGCCGGGCGCTGTCCAACCCGCCGTTGTTGTCGGACCCCGTGGCCGAACAGGTGCTGGTGGTCGCCGCCGACGCCGACCTGCGACATGGCATGCGTCGCGTGCTCGAAGCCGCCGGGCATGCCGTGGTCGAGTGCGCCGCGCCGCCGCAGGCGCTCGACATCGTGCAAGTGCAGGGCACGCGCGTGGTGGTGCTCGACTGGACGGCCGGCGCCGAGATGGCCGTGCTGTGCCGCCGCTTGCGCCTGCAGCACGGCCCCCGGCTGTACCTGCTGGCGCTGGCACGCGACATGGACGAGCGCAGTGTGCTCGACGCGCTCGACGCCGGCGCCAACGACGTGCTCTTTGCCCCGGTGCTGCCGCAAATGCTTCTGGCCAAAGTGCAAACCGGCGCCCGCGCCACACGGGTGCTGGTATCGGCCGAAGTCGAGCGCAGCGCCAGCCTGCATGAGCAGCGCAGCCTGGAGCAGCGCAACGCCGAGTTGCTGCAGGCCGCCGGCACCGACGAGCTGACCGGCCTGTGCAACCGTCGCGCCCTGGATGCGTTCTTGCCGCAAACCTTCGACCAGGCGCGCAGCCAGGGGCAGCCGCTGGCCTGTCTGATGTTCGACCTGGACGAATTCAAGACCATCAACGACCGCCTGGGGCATGACGTGGGCGACCGCGCGCTGCGCGCCGCAGCGCATGTGTTACGGCAACAGTCGCGCAGCATGGATTTCGTCGCCCGTGTCGGCGGCGAAGAATTCCTCATGCTTTGTCCGCAGACTGGGGAGGACGCGGCGCTGCGTGTGGCAGAGCGCATCCGCGCGTCGGTCGCGCAGCCGCAGCCCGAATTACCGCCGTTGACGGTGAGTGTCGGCGTGGCTGTGGGGCCAGGGAACTACGCCGACGCCGCAGCGCTGGTGCGCGCTGCAGACCAGGCGCTGCTGCAGGCCAAGCGGCTGGGGCGCAACCGCGTGAGCCTGCCGCCAGCAGACGCGGCTGCCGCCTCAGACGGTTTGAGCGCTGGCGCGCCCGCATCAAACCAGTAGATGCAGATCCTGCCTGCGCAAACCCAAGGTCAACGGCGCGCCGAGGGCCAGAGCGAGTTCGCGCCATTGCGCCGGTAGAGCGTAAGCCTGCGCGTTCAGGCCGCAAGCCAGTTCGCAGTGCAGCCGCCACAGCGGGCCTTCCAAACGGGCTGCGGTCAGTTTGGCGGGCAACGCCAACATGCCGTCAGCTGCGGGCCGACTGGCCGCCGGTAGCGGCTGGACATGTTCGGCGCGCACCATGACGACGACGCGGTCGCCCGGGCGCAACGCCACATTGGCGGGCAGCGGCTGCGTCCAATCGAGCACCGGGCAGGCGTCGTGGCCGAGGACAATGGCAGGCGGTTGCTGCGTCCGGACTGCGGCGAGCACCTGCAGCGGCCAGAGATTGTCGACGCCGAGCAGCCGCGCGGTGCGCAGATCGGCCGGGCGGTCGAACACGGCTTGCGTCGCGCCGCATTGCAGCAACCGGCCGCTGTCGAGCACGCCGACCAAGTCGCCGAGCCGTTGCGCGTCGCGCGCGTCGTGCGTCACCAGCACGGTGGTCGCTGCCGCGGTGCGCAGCAGTTCCGCCAGCGTCTGCCGCAGCGCTGGGCGGGCCTCGGGGTCGATCGCCGAGAACGGCTCGTCGAGCAGGAGCAAATCCGGGGCACCGACGAGCGCGCGCGCCAGCGCCACGCGCTGCCGCTGCCCGCCGCTGAGCTGATGCGGGTAGTGGCGCAGCCAGCGGCGCAAGTCCAGCACGTCGAGCAGAGGGTCGAGATCGGCTCGGGCGCCGCGGCCCAAGCGCAGGTTACGCTCAACCGTCCAGTGTGGAAACAGCGCGTCATTCTGGAACATGTAACCGATGCCACGGTGTTCGGGCGGCAGCGTGGTCAGCTCGCGTCGGCCGAGATGGATGCTGCCGGCACGCGCCGGTAGAAACCCCGCCAGAGTGTCGAGCAGCGCGGTCTTGCCCGCGCCGTTGTGCCCGAGCAGCGCCAGCGTCTGCCCCGGCGGCACACGCAAATGCAGCGGTTGCGACTGCCAGGCGCCGATGCCCCAGACCAGGCCATCGACGCTCAGCCCCTCGTGCGGTGCGGCAACGGCAGCCTTCATGGCTGCGCGGGCTGCTGCGGCCCCAGAGGCCGGCGGCGGCGGGTGAGCAGGCGCAGACCCCAGAACAGGCCGAGCACGACGAGCAGGAACAGCACGGCGGCAGCCACCGACTGTCGCAGCCCGGA
>JBFXEK010000242.1:0-3944 GCA_050180155.1 Thiomonas sp.
TCGAAGTCCGCGCCCGTCACCTGCCACGGCGGAGAGACCCCCAAGGCAGCCTCAAACAGCTTGTCAGTCATACCCGATCCCGTACCTGCTCAGGTCCAGCTTACCCACTCGAAATTGAAAAGAGGCCAACTTTCCTTCGGCCTGAATTACTACGGCACCATCGGCGCCAACCGCGATGCGTTTTGCATCGTGCGCAAGATGGCCAAAGTCGACTGGATGGACGAGCCTGCCGGCCCAGCCTACAGCCACGAGCGCCCGCACCACATCGTGCCGCAGGCCTGACCCCACGCCAACAGGAGAAATGCAATGAAAGTTCGCGCCCAAATCGGCATGGTGCTCAACCTCGACAAATGCATCGGTTGCCACACCTGCTCGGTGACGTGCAAACAGGTCTGGACTTCCCGCCCGGGGCTGGAATACGCCTGGTTCAACAATGTCGAATCCAAGCCAGGCATCGGCTATCCCAAGGAATGGGAGAACCAGAACAAATGGAAAGGCGGCTGGAGCCGCACAGCCAGCGGCAAGCTGCAGCCGCGGCAGGGTTCACGGCTGTCGATTCTGCTGAAAATCTTTGCCAACCCCAACCTGCCGGAAATCGACGCCTACTACGAGCCGTTCACCTTCGATTACGAGCATTTGCACAAAGCCCCCGAGCTCAAGGCCGCGCCCACCGCGCGCCCGCGCAGCCTGATCAGCGGCCTGCGCATGGAAAAAATCGAGTGGGGGCCGAACTGGGAGGAAATTCTCGGCGGCGAGTTCGCCAAGCGCAGCAAAGACGCCAACTTCGAGGGCATGCAAAAGGAGATTTACGCCGAGTTCGAAAAGACTTTCATGATGTACCTGCCACGGCTGTGCGAGCACTGCCTGAACCCGGCGTGCGTGGCCTCGTGCCCGTCGGGAGCGATTTACAAGCGAGAGGAAGACGGCATCGTGCTCATCGACCAAGACAAATGCCGCGGCTGGCGCATGTGCGTCTCGGCCTGCCCGTACAAAAAGATCTACTACAACTGGGAAAGCGGCAAGTCGGAGAAATGCATCTTTTGCTACCCGCGCATCGAAGCCGGGCAGCCCACGGTGTGCTCGGAAACCTGCGTCGGTCGCATCCGTTATTTGGGCGTGTTGTTGTACGACGCCGACCGCATCGAACAGGCCGCCAGCGTCGCCGACGACAAAGACCTGTACGAGGCGCAACTGGGCATCTTCCTCGACCCGCACGACCCGCAGGTGATTGCCCAAGCCCGGCGCGACGGCGTGCCCGACGCCTGGCTCGACGCGGCCAAGCGCTCGCCGGTGTACAAAATGGCGATGCAGTGGACAATCGCGCTGCCGCTGCACCCCGAGTACCGCACGCTGCCGATGGTCTGGTACGTGCCGCCGCTGTCGCCCATCCAGACCGCGGTGCAAAGCGGCCTGGTCGGCAGCAAGGGCGCGTTGCCCGACGTGTCGCAACTGCGCATCCCGTTGCAATACCTGGCCAACCTGCTGACCGCGGGCGACACCGCGCCGGTGCAACGCGCGCTCGAACGCATGCTGGCGATGCGCGCCTACATGCGCGGCAAGCATGTCGATGGTGCGGCAGACGTCGCGGCGATCGAACAAGTCGGCATGCCCGCCGACATGGTCGAAGACATGTACCGCATCCTGGCCATCGCCAATTATGAAGACCGTTTCGTCATCCCGACGACGCACCGCGAGTATGCCGAAAACGCCTTCGACCTCAAAGGCTCCTGTGGCTTCACCTTCGGCAACGGTTGCTCCGATGGCGAATCGGCGCCGTCGCTGTTCAGCGCGAAAAAGCGCCGCACGTTCGCCATCAAAGCGGAGATGTGACCATGCCCACCTTGCCCCACCAATTACGCGCGCTGGCGCTGCTGCTCGACTACCCGGGCGATGCGCTGCAGGCGCATCTGGGCGAGTTGCGCGCGGTGCTGGGCGCGCTCGAACCGCCCCGCCCCGGCGCGCACGACTCGCTGCACCGCCTCATCGATCACATGGCGACGAGCGACCTGCTCGATTTGCAAGCCGAGTATGTCGACACCTTCGACCGCGGCCGTCGCACCTCGCTCAATCTGTTCGAACAGGTACACGGCGACTCGCGCGACCGCGGCCAAGCGATGGTCGATCTACTGGCGCAATACCAAGAGGTCGGGCTGGAGTTGCACGCCAGACAACTGCCCGACTATCTGCCGGTCTATCTCGAATATTGCTCGGTTCTCGACCCGGGCGCGGCGCGTGAGGCGCTGGAAGAGGTCGCGCTCCTGGTGGCGCATCTCACCGCCGCGCTCGATCGTCGGGAATCGCCCTGGGCAGCGGCAACCGCGGCGGTCTGCCGCCTGGCCGGAATGCACGACTGGCGTGCAGACCTGTCGCAGCAGGCAGCTGCGGACAGCGCCACACAGCACGCCGCAACCGCCCCAGCCGACTGGACGGCTGCCGCGCTCGACGCCGCCTGGGCCGAGGAGCCGGTGAATTTTCTCGGTGCTTGCAACCCGCAAACCGCGCCAGCCGCGGTGCAGCCGGTGCAGTTCGTCCGGCGCACCGCGCCTTCGTCCTCCGCAGGAGTCTGACATCATGAACTGGAACTGGAACGATTTTTTGTTCGGCGTCTATCCCTACATCGCCGGCACCATTTTTCTCGGTGTCAGCCTGGTGCGCTTCGACCGCGAGCAATACCTCTGGCGCAGCGAATCGAGCCAGATTCTGCGCACTGGCACGTTGCGCTGGGGATCGAATCTGTTTCACATCGGCATCATCGGCCTGTTTTTCGGTCACCTCTTCGGCCTGCTCACGCCGCTGGCGGTTTTCGAGGCACTCGGGCTGGAGCCGCATGACAAACAGATCATCGCCATGGTCACCGGCGGCGCATTGGGCGTGCTGATTTTTTTCGGTCTGGTGCTGCTGATCTGGCGCCGCATCAGCGACCCGCGTGTGGCGGCAAACACCAAACCGATGGACTGGGTGACGCTGTCGTGGCTGCTTGCCACCCTACTGCTCGGGCTGTCGACCATCATCGAGTCGGCACAGCACACCGACGGCGTGGAAATGCTCGCGTTGATGTCATGGGCCAAGCACATCGTCACCTTCCAGGGTGTCGCCGCGGCAGGCTATATCGCGAATGCGTCGTGGATTTTCAAACTGCACATCTTCTTCGGTCTGACGCTATTTTTGATTTTCCCGTTCACCCGCCTGGTGCACATCTGGAGCGGGTTTGCCTCGGTGGCTTATTTGCTGCGGCCGTGGCAACTGGTGCGTAGCAAACGTTGACCCGGCAAAGGAGATGATCATGGACAACCGTTCAGCCGATGCCACGCGAACCGTCGACGGCCTGCTGCATCGACTCCGCCTGCGCGCTGCCGACCTCGGGCTGCAGGCCGATGACGACGAAAGCCTGTTCGAAGCCGTGCTGCAGCACGATTTGCAGATTCCCGCTCCCGGCATCGAGGAATGCCAGCGCTATTACGCCCAGCACAGCGACGCGCTACGCCAGGGCGATCTGATCGAGGCCGATCACATCTTGTTGGCCATCACTGCGGCAACTCCCATCGACGCCTTGCGCGCGAAAGCGCAAACCACGCTGCGCGAGCTATTGGCCGAGCCCGATCGTTTTGCCGAAATGGCGCGGGAGTTGTCGAACTGCCCGTCAGGCCAGGTCGGCGGTCGTCTGGGCCAGCTTACCGCGGAGCAATGCGTTCCCGAGTTCTGGCAAGCGTTGACCGAATACGGCCGGCCCGGTCTACTGCCGCGGCTGGTGCGCAGCCGTTTTGGCCTGCACATCGTCAGAATCGGCCGGATGGTTCGCGGCACGGTGCCGCCGTTCGACGCTGCGCATGCGCTGATCGCCCAGCGGCTGCAACGACAATCGTTGGTGCGAGCGTTGCAGCTCTACGCCGACGATCTGCTGCAGCATGCCGCGTCGTCAACTCGGCAAGCTGCTGCTGTCAGCT
>JBFXEK010000243.1:0-3938 GCA_050180155.1 Thiomonas sp.
ATCGGGTGGGTCACGTCCTGTTCGACGTCGCTGGCCTGCGCTCCGGGCCACTGCGTGACCACGGTGACCATCGGCCGGTTGGTGTCGGGAAACAGGTTCATCGGCATGGTGAAGTACGCCGCGACTCCCGCCACCACCACCAGCAAGGCGACGGCGACGATGGCGTGCGGCCTGCCGAGCAGGCGTTGCATCAGGCTCATTGCGCCGCTCCCGCCGTGGTGATCGCAGCCTGGCCGTCACGCATTTGCGCCAGCACCGCGGTCTGGCCGACGACCACCTGCTGGCCATCGCGCAGCGCGCCGTCGACCGCTGCAGCGTTGGCCCCTTCGCGCAACACCCGCACCGGCACCACGCGCAGCCGCCCCGGCTCACCCGGCTTGGCGCCGGGAGTGAACGCCAGCACGTGTGCCTGCGCGCCGCTGCCCACCAGCGCCGCCACCGGGACGGTCAGGGTCGGCGCCGCCTGCGCCTGCAGCACGATCGTCGCCGCCACCGTGCTGCCGCTGGGCAAGCCGAACGGGGCGCTCGCGGCGTCGGCTTCGACCGTGCCCAGCCCGGCGGCGTTGACCGCCGGCGCAATGCGGGCGATGGGCAGATCGAGCGTCTGCCCGCCCTGGGTCAGGCGCAGCGTGTCACCGCTCTTGACCTGCGCGAGTTGATCGGCCGGCAGGGTCACGCGCACCACGGCGCCTTTGCCTGCGGTCAACTGGTACACCGGCTTGCCGGGCGCGGCGGTGTCGCCCACTTCGACCAGGCGCTGCGCCACCACCGCATCCTGCGGCGCGCGGATGTCGGCATATCCGAGTTGCACTTGCTGCGCGGCGATTTGCTCCGACAGCGCCTGCACCGCAGCGCGCGCGGCGGCAGCGGCGGTGCGTGCTTGGTCGGCCTGCGCCTGGCTCACCCCGCCTTCGGCCAGCACGGCGTCGATACGCGCCTGCTGCTTGGCGGCGTAGTCGGCGTTGGCGCGGGCCGCCACACGCTGCTGCTGCAACGCGGCGATATTGCTGGCGATGGCGCGCGCGTCGATGCGCACGAGCAACTCGCCGCGGTGTACCGCTTGGCCAGCGCGCGGGCCCACGCGCGTGACCGTGCCCTGGATTTGCGGCGAGAGGGTGATGAGGTTGGGCGCTTCGACCGTCGCCACGCTTTGCAGGGTGGAGGCAACCGTCGCACGGCTTACCGTGCCGACTTGCACCGCCCACGGCACGACCTCTGCGGGTGGGCTGGCGTCGGCCTGATGCAGACGGTGGAAGTGCAGCCAGGCGCCCGAGGCGATCAGCAGCAGCGGAATCGGCAGCAAAAACCAGGGCTTGCGCTTGCGCGTGGCCGGTGCGGGAGAGGGGTTGGTGGAGGTGCTCATGGCTGGATACTTTGTGGGGTGGGATCGGGGTCGTGCAACGCGGCGGGGGCTTCGCCGTAGGCGTAGCGCAAGGCGTCATCGGCCTGCCACCAACCGGCCAGCGCATTGGCGACGCTGGCGCGGGCGCTGGAGAGCGCGGCTTCGGCGTCGATCAGATCGGTGGCCGAGCCGAGACCATTTTTGAAGCGATCCCGCTCGATGCGGGCACTCTCGGCGGCAGCGCGCATGCCCGACTCGGCGGCTTTCCACGCCTGCTCCTGCGCATTCCACAGCGCCACCGCGCCGTCGCGCGCGGCACGAAGGTTGTCTTGCGCTGCCTGCAATTGCTGCTGCGCCTGGTCGGCAGCGGCCTGCGCGGCGTCGACCGCTGCGGTCTGCGCGCCACCCGACCACAGGTTGAACGTGACGCCGAGATTGAATTGCCAGGTATCGACCGGCCTGTTGTCCCAGTGCACCGCGTTACGGTTCCAGTTGGCCGTTGCGGCCCATTGCGGCAATTGAGCGCGCTGCGCCGAGCGCACTTTGTCCTGACTGGCCTGCAGCGCGCTTTGCGCCGCTTGCAGCGAGGGCGGCACCAGGTTGCGGTTGGCGGGGAAATGCGCCGGGCCGGTGTCGGGCACGGGCACGGCGGCGGCGAAATCGGCAACGCCCATCAGCGCGGCGAGTTGCGCGCGCAGCTTGCGCTCCTGCCCATCGACTCCGGCGATCTGCGCCTGCACCGCAGCCACCGCCGCCTGCACCCGCAACAGATTGACGCGGGCAATGTCGCCTACCTTCAACCCGGCTTCGGCCACGCGCACGCTGGCCTGCAGCGCCGCCAGTTGCTTGTCGAGCGCCTGACGCTGCCCGGCCAAAGCCTGCAGATTGCGGTACAGCGTGGCGCCTTGCAGCAGCGCGCGCAGCCGGACATCGTCGGCACTCCACTGCGCACCTGCGGCACGGGCGCGGGCGGCATCGACCTCGGCGGCGATCTGGCCGCTCAAGTCGATGGGCAGTTGCGCGTTCAAGCCGTAACCGAATTGATCGGCGGAAAACGGGTACGCCGCCACATTCGGCGGCAGGGTGATGGCACGGGTCAGCCGCGGGTCGTTGTAGTGCTGCGACAAGGCATAGGCATCGACCTTGCCGAACCACGCCGCACGCGCCTGCCGTACCTGCGCCTGGGCTTGCGTCTTGGCGGCCCGCGCCGCAAGCACGTCGGGCGAACGCGCACCGATGGTCTGCAACACCTCGGCGAGCGTGGCAGGCGCCGCGGGCTGCGCCGCAGCCGTGGCCGCCGCTGCGGCAGTCTGCGGCAGGTCGTTTGCGGCCATCGCGGTCTGCGCTGCCGTTGCAGCCGCCAGCACGGCGACCAGCGCCAACCGCCGCCGGAGTAAACACGGGTGGGTGAACGAAACAGGCGTCATGATCGCTCGCTGCAGGTTGAAGCGGCTGGCAGGCTGCCGCGCTCGATCGTGCCGTCGAGCGGCGTGCCGGCGGCAACGGTATTGAACACCGTGCCGAACTGCTGCACATTGCGGTGCAGCAGCGCCAGACGATGGTCGGCTTCGTCGGTATCGACGACGATGCGGTAGCTGATGTGCTGCATTTTGGGCGGCGCATCCTGGCGCTCGCCGTGCACGGCGATCTGCACGCCGCGGAAACGGAAACCGAGGATGGGGGCGACGCGCTCGATGTTCTTCAGCATGCACGCCCCCACCGCGGCGAGCAGCAACTCGGCGGGGTTGAAGGCATCGGCACGACCGGCCAGCGCCGAATCGACCACGATGCACGCGCTTTTGCAGCGCGCCGTGCTGCCGTGCGCGTCGACGCGGTCGAGCGTCACGTCATAGGTGAGCATGGAAACCTCCAATGGTTGTTTTTACTTCTTGACATCGCAGAAGACGAAACCGGCAGCAAAAGGATGCAGCGCTGCTGCTGCATTCTTGACCTGCATCATGCTTGGTGCGTTTTGGCGCGAAGGGCCTCCAATCTCTCAGCGCGGCAGCCGCCAGCCCCAGGCCAAGCGCAGCCCCTGCAGCCACAGCCCGCACAGCAGCAGCAGGCCAAGTGCGGCAAGCATCGGCGGCGCGTTCACCCCGGCAAACCCCATGACGTCGCGTAACCCCGGAACCAGCAGCACGGCGGCGAGCACCGCGGCCACGGCGGCGAACATCCGCCACAGCCAGGGGTTGTCGCTGCGCAGGTTGAACAGGGCGGCGTGGTGCAGATCGCGGTTGGACAGGATCAGCAGAAACAGCGCCAACACCAGCGCGACGAACACCGCCAGGCGCAAATCTCCCTCGCTCCAGCCGGTCGCCGCCTGCAGCGCGGCGTGCCCGACGAGCAGCACCGCGGCAATGCCCAGCCCTTGCAGCAAGGCAAAGCCGATATTGCCCAGGGTGAACGGGCTGGCGGTCAGCGGTCGCGGCGGGCGGCGCATGAGGTCGGCAGCCGCCGGCTCGGCCTCGAACACGATCGAGCAGGCCGGGTCGATGAGCAATTCCAGCAGCACGATGTGCACCTGCAATAGCAACACCGGCCAGTGCAGCAGCGCAGGCAGCAGCGCCAGCGCGATGATCGGCATGTGCACGGC
>JBFXEK010000244.1:0-3934 GCA_050180155.1 Thiomonas sp.
GACATGCTGCCCACCAGCCCGTGGATCCACCAGCCGTTCGAGGAATACGACGTGCTGCGCCCGGCCAAGCTCGCCGAGCGTTGGAAGATTTGAGCGTTCGCCGCCGCGTGCAGCGCGGCCCACGCTCAACGGCAGTACTGCGCGATCAGGGCTGAAACGCGTGCGCGCTCGGCAGCACGCTGTGCATCGTCGAGAAACACCCGCTGCCCCTGCGCGTCGATTTGCGTCAGGCGCTGCCCGCTGTCGATCACCCGCAACTGCTGTTGCGCCTGTAGACAGTTCTGCTGGTCGATCAATGCCTGTGCCTGCTGTTGCTGCCGTTTGGCTTGCTCCTGCGCAGCTTGCTCGGCCTTGTTCTTCTCGGCGATTTTTTTCTCCAGCTCGGTGGGGCCGAGCGGCTGCGAGGCCGCCGGCGTGCTCGGTGGCACTGCCACGGCGGATTGCGCGGGGCGCTGCAAAATATCGCGCGGCGGGATCGAAGCCGGCGGCGGCTGGTCGCTGTAATGCATCACGCCTTGGGCGTCGCGCCATTTCCACTGCACGGCCAACGCCCACTGCGGCAGCAGCGCACCGGCCAGCACGGTGGCGGACAGACAGAAACGGCAAAGCGCGGCAACGGATGCAAAGTCAGGCATAGTCGGTGGACGGCTTGAAGATTTGGCAAAAGCTTACCGCGTTTGGCCGAAAAATCCCATGTCCGGCCGCACCGGCGGGTGACCAGCGGTGGGCGCCTTTATAATTTCCTTTTGCCCGGAGGCATCTATGCGTCTTGTTGGAAAAGCGCTGACTTTCGACGATGTGTTGTTGGTCCCCGCGTATTCCCAGGTGTTGCCCAAAGACACCAACCTGTCCACCCGACTGACCCGCAGAATTTCGCTCAACATTCCTCTGGTTTCGGCCGCGATGGACACGGTCACCGAGTCCCGCCTGGCAATCGCCATGGCGCAGGAAGGCGGGATCGGCATCATCCACAAAAATCTCAGCCCCAAAGCGCAGGCCACCGAGGTGGCGCGGGTCAAGCGCTTCGAATCCGGCGTGCTGCGCGACCCCATCACCATCTCGCCCATCGTCAAGGTGCGCGATGTGCTCGCGCTGTCGCAGCAGCACGGTATCTCCGGGTTCCCGGTGATCGAACATGGCAAGGTCGTGGGCATCGTCACCAACCGCGACCTGCGTTTCGAAACACGGCTGGACATGCCGGTGCGCGACATCATGACCCCGCGCGAGCGCTTGGTCACCGTGCCCGAAGGCGCCAGTCTGGAGCAGGCCAAGGCGTTGATGCACCAGCATCGCCTGGAGCGCGTGCTGGTGGTCAACGACGCGTTCGAACTGCGTGGGCTGATGACGGTCAAGGATATTCAGAAAGCCACTGAGCGTCCCAACGCGGCGCGTGACCCGCAGGGCAAGCTGCGCGTCGGGGCCGCAGTAGGCGTCGGCGAGGGCACGGAAGAACGCGTCGACGCCCTGGCCAACGCCGGGGTGGACGTCATCGTGGTCGATACCGCGCATGGCCACAGCCAGGGTGTGCTCGACCGCGTGCGCTGGGTCAAACGCAACTATCCGCACATCGACGTCGTCGGCGGCAACATCGCCACTGCGGCAGCAGCGCTGGCACTGGTCGAAGCCGGCGCCGACGGCGTGAAAGTGGGCATCGGCCCCGGCTCGATCTGCACCACGCGCATCGTCGCCGGAGTCGGTGTGCCGCAGATCACGGCGATCGCCGACGTCGCTCAGGCGTTGCAGGGCACCGATGTGCCGCTGATCGCCGATGGCGGCATCCGCTACTCGGGCGATATCGCCAAAGCCATCGCCGCCGGGGCGTCGACGGTGATGATGGGCAGCATGTTCGCCGGTACCGAGGAAGCGCCAGGCGAAGCCATTCTCTACCAGGGCCGGGCGTACAAGGCATACCGTGGCATGGGTTCGATCGGCGCGATGAAGGCCGGCTCGGCCGACCGTTATTTTCAGGATGGCGCCGAGGCGTCCTCGGCGGCGGGAAACGAAAAATTCGTCCCCGAAGGCATCGAGGGCCGGGTGCCGCACAAGGGGCCGCTGGTGGCCATCATCTACCAGCTCGTCGGCGGGGTGCGCTCGTCGATGGGGTATTGCGGCTGCGCCACCATCGAAGACATGCGGCAGCGGGCGCAATTCGTGCAAATCACCGCGGCGGGGATGCGCGAGAGTCACGTCCATGATGTGCAAATCACGCAGGAAGCACCCAACTACCACATCGACTGATCGATCTGCTCTGCACGCCGACTCGAAGTCGGCGTCTGTTTTTTCATGCACGACAAAATTCTCATTCTCGACTTCGGCTCGCAGGTCACCCAACTCATCGCCCGCCGCGTGCGCGAGGCGCACGTGTATTGCGAAATCCACCCCTGCGACGTCAGCGACGACTTCGTTCGCCATTTCGCGCCCAAAGGCATCATCCTGTCGGGCAGCCACGGCAGTACCTACGAAGACCACGAACTGCGTGCGCCGCAAGCGGTGTGGGACTTGGGCGTACCGGTCCTGGGCATTTGTTACGGCATGCAGACCATGGCGGCGCAGCTCGGCGGCAAAGTGCAATGGAGCGATCAGCGTGAATTCGGCTACGCCGAAGTGCGCGCGCGTGGTCACACCCGCTTGTTCGACGGCATCGAGGATTTCTCCACGGCCGAGGGCCACGGCATGCTCAAAGTGTGGATGAGCCACGGTGACTCGGTCACCGAACTACCGCCGGGGTTCAAGGTGATGGCATCCACGCCGAGCTGCCCGATTGCCGGCATGGCCGACGAGGCGCGCGGTTATTACGCCGTGCAATTCCATCCTGAGGTCACGCATACGGCCAAGGGGCGGGAAATCCTGGAGCGTTTCGTGTTGCAGATTTGCGGTGCGAAACCCGACTGGGTCATGCGCGACCACGTGGCCGAGGCGGTCGAGTCGATCCGCCTTCAGGTCGGCAGCGACGAAGTCGTGCTCGGTCTGTCCGGCGGGGCCGATTCCAGCGTCGCCGCCGCGCTGATCCACCGCGCCATCGGTGACCAGCTGACCTGCGTGTTCGTCGATCACGGCCTGCTGCGCCTGGGCGAAGCCGAGCAGGTGATGGACATGTTCGCCGGACGTTTGCATGCCCGCGTGGTGCATGTGGACGCCAGCGCGCGCTTTCTCGCCGCGCTCGCCGGGGTGAGCGACCCGGAAGCCAAGCGCAAAATCATTGGCCGCGAGTTCGTCGACGTGTTCCAGGCCGAAGCGGCCAAACTGAACAATGCCAAATGGCTGGCGCAGGGCACGATCTACCCCGACGTCATCGAGTCAGGCGGGGCAAAGAGCAAAAAAGCCACCACCATCAAAAGCCACCACAACGTCGGCGGTCTGCCGCAGACGCTGGGGTTGAAGCTGCTCGAACCGCTGCGCGACCTGTTCAAGGACGAAGTGCGCGAACTCGGTGTGGCGCTCGGTCTGCCGCACGATATGGTCTACCGCCATCCTTTTCCCGGGCCTGGACTGGGGGTGCGCATTCTCGGTGAGGTCAAGGCCGAATACGCCGACCTGTTGCGCCGTGCCGACGCGATTTTCATCGACGAACTGCGCAACTGGCGCGACCCCGCCAGCGGCAAGACCTGGTACGACCTGACCAGCCAGGCGTTTGCCGTATTCTTGCCGGTCAAGAGCGTGGGCGTGATGGGCGACGGCCGCACCTACGATTACGTCGTGGCGCTGCGCGCGGTGCAGACCAGCGACTTCATGACGGCCGACTGGGCCGAGCTGCCTTATGGCTTGCTGAAAAAAGTCAGCAGCCGCATCATTAACGAAGTCCGCGGCATCAACCGCGTGACTTACGACATATCGAGCAAACCACCGGCGACGATCGAGTGGAGTGAATTTACGTCCTACAGGGACTATCGCCAGCCATCCGAAAACCCGTCGTAACGTGTTGATTTAGAAGGAA
>JBFXEK010000245.1:0-3913 GCA_050180155.1 Thiomonas sp.
CCAGGCTTGAGCAGTTTGTGCTCGGCGAGTTTTTTGCGCAGGGTGTTGCGGTTGATGTCGAGCCAGCGCGCGGCCAGCGACTGGTTTCCTTGGGCGTGTTTCATCACCGTGGCCAGCAGCGGCTTTTCCACCGCGGCCATGACCATGGCGTGGATGCCGTGCGGCTCAGAGCCTCCGAGGTCGCGAAAAAAACCTTCGAGGCTGTCGACCACGCATTGTTCGAGAGTTTTGTGCGTCGGCTTCATGCGGCGGCAAGGCAGAAAGCGGCGTGCGGCCGCGGGTCGTCCAAAAACCGCCGCAGCGCATCGAGCTGCCCGGCGGCGGTCTGCAAGGTGTTGAAGTGGCGGCGGAACATATCGCCTGCGGGCAGGCTGGCGACATACCAGCCGACGTGTTTGCGCGCGCTGCGCACGCCCACCGCCTCGCCGTACAGGCGATAGTGGTCGTCGAGATGGGCGAACAGCCAGTGGCGCCACTGCGCCGGCGGCGGGTCGGGCAGCAGCGTGCCGTCGGCGAGAAAGCGCGCGACCTGGCCGAACAGCCAGGGGCGGCCGAGCGCGGCGCGACCGATCATCACCGCGTCGGCGCCGGTCTGCGCCAACACCGCGGCGGCTTTTTGCGGCGAGTCGATGTCGCCGTTGGCCACCACCGGAATCGTCACCCGGCGCTTGACCTCGGCAATCGTTTCATACTCGGCCTGCCCGCCGTAGCCCTGCTCGCGGGTGCGGCCATGCACCACGATCATCGCCGCGCCGGCGGCCTCGGCGCGGGCGGCGATACGCGGGGCGTTGCGCTGCGCGTCGCACCAGCCAGCGCGCATCTTTAGCGTGACCGGCGCGCCGAACGGCCGCGCCGCGGCCACCGCGGCGTCGACCAGGCGGGCGGCCAAGTCTTCGTCCTGCATCAGCGCAGAGCCGGCCCAGCGGTTGCACACCTTTTTCGCCGGGCAGCCCATATTGATGTCGATGATGTGCGCGCCGCGCCGCAGGTTGTAGACCGTGGCCTCGGCGATGCTCTCGGGGTCGGTGCCGACGATCTGCACCGCGATCGGCGCGACTTCGCCGTCGTGGTTGGCGCGGCGCGAGGTCTTGAGGGTGTCGCGCAGGTCGGCGCGCGACGTCACCATTTCGCTGACGCAGTAGCCGGCGCCGAGCTGCCGCGCCAGCCGCCGGTACGGCCGGTCGGTGACCCCGGCCATCGGCGCGGCGAACACCCGGTTGGGCAATTCGAAGCGCCCGAGCCGCAGCGTCGCCTGCGTGGCGGCAGAGAAGACGGCGGGCAGACGACGGGCGGACATGGTGGGCAAAGCGCTCAACGCGGTCGGGCCGCCCCGGCGGCTGCCGCTTTTTTGTGCAAAGACCCGATTCTATTCCCGCCGCTCGCGCGTCCCGCCAGACGGCTGCGACCGCGTGGCGTGACCGCCGCGGCGCCGATGGATCTGCTCCCAGACGCGCAGTTTGTCCGCATCGCTCATCGCACTCCAGCGGGCGATTTCATCCAGTGTGCGGGCGCAGCCGCGGCACAGCCCGGTGATCTCGTCCAGACTGCAGACGTGCACGCAGGGCGAGGGCACGGCCAAGGTCAGGCTCCGGGAGGCGCCAGGCTGACGGCGCTGGGCTGCACCTGCAGCCAGCGCACCAGGTCGCCGGGCTGCAACGCGAACACCGCGTGCGGATGACCGGCCGCGGCCCAGATGCGGTCGAAGCGCCACAGGCTGTCGTCGAGCAGCGCGATCGGCGGCTGCGCGTGGCCGACCGGGCTGACGCCGCCGATGGCAAAACCGGTGGTGGCACGGACGAATGCGGCATCGGCCCGCGCCAACTCGCCCACCTGCGCGGTCACGGCGCGTTCGTCGACGCGGCGGTCGCCGGCGCAGACCACCAGCACCGCGCGGCCGCTGCCCACGTGGCGGAACACGATCGACTTGGCGATTTGGCCCAGGGCCACGCCGAGCGCATCGGCCGCCTGCTGCGCTGTACGCGCCGCGGCGTCGAGCAGCACCGGCTGTTGCGCATGACCGAGCGCGGCCAGGGCGTCGGCGACGCGCTGGATCGAGGCGGGAAACGCTGAAGCGGTGGCGGGCTGCATCGGCGGCATGGTCTGTCTGCGCGCAACGTCAGGCCGCGGCCTCGGCCGCCCACTTCGCCAGCAGCGCGCGGCCGGCGCGGCTGTTGTTCGGGCGGCCGATGGCACGGCTGATGAAATCGCCGGCCTGCACCACGGCGTGCAGGTCGACACCGGTCTCGATGCCCAGGCCGTGCAGCAGATAGAGCAGGTCTTCGCTGGCGACGTTGCCGCTGGCCCCCTTGGCGTAAGGGCAGCCGCCAAGGCCGGCGACCGAAGAATGGAAACTGGTCACTCCCAGCTGCAGCGCGGCGTAGACGTTGGCCAGCGCCTGGCCGTAGGTGTCGTGGAAATGCCCGGCCTGACGCGCCAGCGGGAACACCCGCGAAGTCGCCGCGAATACCGCCTGCACCGCGCGCGGCGTGCCCACGCCGATGGTGTCGGCGATGTCGAGGCTGTCGCACCCCAGATCGGCCATGCGCTGTGCCACCTCGGCTACCGCAGCCGGGCGCACTTCACCCTGGTAGGGGCAGCCGAGCGCCACAGAAATGCTGCCGCGCAGCTTGACTCCGGCCGCCTTGGCCGCTTGCGCCACCGGACGAAAGCGCTCGATCGACTCGGCAATCGAGCAATTGATGTTTTTTTGTGCAAAGGCTTCGCTGGCTGCGCTGAACACCACGACCTCATCCACCCCCGCCGCCAGCGCCGCGTCCATGCCCTTGAGGTTGGGCACCAGCGCGGAATACACCGTGCCTGCGCGCCGCCGGATACGCGCCAGCACCTCGGCGCTGCCAGCCATCTGCGGCACCCATTTGGGCGAAACGAACGCCGCGGCTTCGATATGGCCAAAGCCCGCAGCAGACAGCCGATCGACGAGCTGCACTTTGACGTCCAACGGCACCGGCTGCGGCTCGTTTTGCAAGCCGTCGCGCGGGCCGACTTCGACGACCTGGACGAAGGCGGGCAGGCTGGAGGGGATGTTCATCGGCGGATTCTCCTTCGCGGTTCAATAGCCCAGCCGCATATCGACCACGCCGCTGGGCGTCTCGCCGCGCTCGATCGCGGCGATTTTGCGCATCACCTGCGCCGCTGCCGGGCCGACCAGGGTTTGCGCCGCCACGTGCGGGGTGATGCGCACCCGTGGGTGGCGCCACAGCGGGTCATCGGCCGGCAGCGGCTCGGTGGCGAACACGTCGAGCAGCGCGCTGGCAATGTGCCCGCCGTGCAGTAAATCGAGCAGGTCGGCCTGGTCGATCACCGCGCCGCGGCTGGCGTTGATGAGGTGCGCGCCTTGCGGCAAGTGGCTCAGCGCAGCGTAATCGAGCAGGCCGCGGGTGTCGGCGGTCAGCGGCAGCAACACCACCAGCACCCGGGTCTGTGCCAGAAACTCGTCGAGCTGCGGCAGCGCGTAGATCGGGCAGGACAAACCGGCCGCCGCCCGCGCATGGCCGCTGCGGGTGCAGGCGAGGATGGGAAAATCCATCGCCGCCACCCGCCGCGCCGCCGCCGCGCCCATCTGCCCAAGGCCGAGAAAGCCCACGCGAAAGCTCGCGCGCGGCGGCAGCGGCAACGGCTGCCAGCGCTGCTGCGCCTGCTGCTCGGCGTAATCGGCCATGCGGCGGTAGGCGTGCAGCACGCCTGCGGCGACATAGTCGGCCATCTGCCGCCCCATGCCGGCGTCTTCCAGCCGGACCAACGGCACCCCGGGGTGCAGCCGGTGCAGCAGCGGGGCGATGGCATCGACTCCGGCGCCGAGGTTGAACACGGCGCGCAAGCCGAGTTGCCCGGCCAGCCAGTCGGGCGCGGGTTTCCACACCAGGACGAAATCGGCCTGCGCCTCGGGCTGGGC
>JBFXEK010000246.1:0-3909 GCA_050180155.1 Thiomonas sp.
GACTCGCAGGGACGCACGCCGCGGGGCACATTGGCGGCACTGCGCCGCTTGGTGCAGCAGCCCGCTGGCGGCGAACACCCGCAACATCCGGGAAATCGACCGGCGAGGCACAATGCACCCCGCTGAACACTCGTGTCCGTCTGCCATGAACAAAATCAACGTCTGGATTTTCGCCGCCATCATCGGCTTGATCGCCGCCGTGCTGGGCAACGCCTGGCTGCAGCGCACACGCGAAGTCGCGGTCAATGTCGACCATCACGCGGTTCAGGCTTTTTTTGCCGATCATCTCGCCGATTTGCAGGGTCAAAACGTCGACATCGCGCGTTTTCGCGGCAAACCACTGATCGTCAATTTCTGGGCGAGCTGGTGCCCGCCCTGTATTGCCGAAATGCCTGATTTTTCCAGGTTTTACACGCAGAACAAGGACAAAGGCATCCAGATGATCGGCATTGCGTTGGACAACCCGACGGCGGTGCGTGAATTTCTCCAGGCGCATCCGGTCAGTTATCCGATTTTGCTTGGCGGCATCAATGGCGTGGCGCTCAGTGCCAGCCTGGGTAACAAACAAGGCGGCTTGCCGTTCACCATCGTGCTCAATGCCAAGGGTGACGTGGTGTTCCAACACTTGGGCAAAACGTCATTCGATGAACTTCAAGATGCCGTGCAACGCTGATCTGCGTTGCGCTTTTCACCTTCACGCCACAGCCTCATGAACCAGCCTCGCATCCTGGTGCTTCACGGCCCGAATCTCAACCTCCTCGGCCAGCGCGAGCCGCAGATTTATGGTGCCACCACCCTTGACGACATCCGCAACACGCTCGATACCCTGGCAGCGCAGCTCGGCGTGGAACTCGCCCATTTCCAGAGCAACCACGAAGGCGCGCTGATCGACCGCCTGCACGCCGCGAGGCTCGACGGCACGCGCTACATTTTGATCAACCCGGCTGGCTACACGCACACCAGCGTGGCGCTGCGCGACGCCATCGCCGCCACCGACCTGCCGTTCATCGAAATCCACCTGAGCAATATTTATCGCCGCGAAGCCTTCCGCCACCGCTCGTATTTTTCCGATCTGGCCGTGGCGGTGATCAGCGGTTGTGGCGCGCATGGTTACTCGCTGGCGCTGCGGCATGCCGCCGCTGAACTCCGGATGAGCGCAAATTGATGGTCTAATGCAGCACTTCCCGGCGACTTAACGACAGATCATGGATTTAAGAAAACTCAAGACATTGATCGACCTGGTCTCCGACTCCAACGTTTCGGAGCTGGAGATCACCGAGGCAGAGGGCACGGTGCGCATCGTCAAGGCGCAACCGCAGCCCATCGTGCAATACGCGCAGATTCCGCCGCATGCGCCGGTGCCCTACGTCACCCCGCCTGCGGCCGCCCCCGCGGCGGCGCCGGCTGCCGCCGCAGCAGAAGCGCCGCCGCCGCAGCCGCAGGGCCATGTGCTCAAGTCGCCAATGGTCGGGACGTTCTACCGTGCGTCCTCGCCGGGTGCAGCGCCGTTCGTCGAGGTCGGCGATGCGGTCAAGACCGGGCAGACGCTGTGCATCATCGAGGCGATGAAAATCCTCAACGAAATCGAGTGCGACAAGGATGGCGTGGTCAAAGCCATCCTCGCCGAAAACGGCCAGGCCGTGGAGTTCGGCCAGCCGCTGTTCGTCATCGAGTGAACGCCTGCGGCGGCAAACGGCAATTGCGTTGCGCCGCGGCAGACCGCTGCGGCGTGGGGGCGCCAGCCGCGGCTTTTTTCAGCTTTTGACAACGGACGTCGCGCATGTTCAAAAAAATCCTCATCGCCAACCGCGGCGAAATCGCCCTGCGGGTGCAGCGCGCCTGCCGCGAAATGGGCATCCAGACCGTGGTGGTGTATTCAGAAGCCGACCGCGAAGCCAAGTACGTCAAATTGGCCGACGAGGCGGTCTGCATCGGCCCGGCACCGTCGGCGCAGAGCTATCTGCACATGCCGGCGATCATTTCCGCCGCCGAAGTCACCGACGCCGAGGCCATCCACCCAGGTTACGGTTTCTTGTCGGAAAACGCCGACTTTGCCGAGCGGGTGGAAAAATCGGGATTCGCTTTCATCGGACCGCGCCCGGAGTCGATCCGTCTCATGGGCGACAAGGTCAGCGCCAAGCAGGCGATGATCCGCTCCGGTGTGCCCTGCGTGCCCGGCTCCGACGGCGCCCTGCCCGACGACCCGCGCGAAATCACCCGTATCGCCCGCTCGATCGGCTATCCCGTCATCATCAAGGCCGCCGGCGGCGGTGGCGGGCGCGGTATGCGCGTAGTGCACACCGAAGCCGCGCTGCTGGCCGCCGTGACCATGACCCGCAGCGAAGCCGCCGCGGCATTCGGCAACCCGGCGGTGTACATGGAGAAATTCCTGCTGCAACCGCGGCACATCGAAATCCAGGTGCTGGCCGACCAGCACGGCAACGCACTGTGGCTGGGAGAACGCGACTGTTCGATGCAGCGCCGGCACCAAAAAATCCTGGAAGAAGCGCCGGCTCCGGGCATTCCGCGGCGGCTGATCGAGCGCATCGGCGCGCGCTGCGCCGATGCATGCAAAAAAATCGGCTACCGCGGTGCAGGCACGTTCGAGTTCCTGTACGAAAACGGCGAGTTCTATTTCATCGAAATGAATACCCGGGTGCAGGTGGAACATCCGGTGACCGAACTCATCACCGGCATGGACATCGTCGTCGAGCAGATCCGCATCGCCGCCGGGGAAAAACTCACCGTGCGCCAGCGCGGTGTGCAGTTCAAAGGCCACGCCATCGAGTGCCGCATCAACGCCGAGGATCCGTACAAATTCACCCCGTCACCAGGCCGCATCACCATGTGGCATACGCCGGGCGGCCCAGGCGTTCGCGTCGATTCGCATGCCTATACCAACTATTTCGTTCCGCCCAATTACGATTCGATGATCGGCAAAATCATCGTCCATGGCGCCACCCGTGAGCAGGCCATCGCCCGTATGCGCATCGCGCTGTCGGAAATGGTGGTCGACGGCATCCAAACCAACATCCCCCTGCACCGCGAGCTGATGGTCGATGCGCGTTTCAACGAGGGCGGCACCAGCATCCACTACCTCGAGGAATATCTGGCTGCGCGCCACCAGGACTGAACCGGCATGCCTTACCGCGAAGTCACCATTCCGGTCGGCGAGGAACAGGCCGATGCGCTGTCGGACGCCTTGCTCGAACTCGGCGCTCTGAGTGTCAGCGTCGAAGACCGCTACGGCGAGACGGCACAGGAGCAGGCGCTGTACGGCGAGCCCGGGCTGCCGCCGCCGGCCAGCGCCTGGCAGCAGTCGCTGCTGCGCGCGCTGTTTGCCGACGAGCCGCAGGCCGACGCCGCGCTCGCCGCGCTGCTCGCTGCCGGCGCCCTGCCCGATCTGCGCGACGTCCACCAGACCACGGTCGCAGACCAGGACTGGGTGCGGCTGACACAGGCGCAGTTCCAGCCGGTGTCGATCGACGATGCGCTATGGATCGTGCCGAGCTGGCACACCCCGCCGGCAACGACAGCGCCGGTCATTCGCCTCGACCCTGGCCTGGCTTTCGGCACCGGCACGCATCCGACCACGCGGCTGTGCCTGCAATGGCTGGCGCGCCATGCGCTGCACGAGCAGAGTGTGCTCGACTATGGTTGCGGTTCGGGCATTCTGGCCATCGCTGCTGCCAAGTTCGGCGCCGCGCACGTCGTCGCGGTGGACATCGACCCGGATGCCGTGCAAGCCACCGCCGCCAACGCCAGGGCCAACGCCGTGACCCTGCACACCGGACTGCCCGACGCGGTCGGCGGCGCGCGGTTTGACGTCGTCGTCGCCAACATCCTGTCGGCGCCGCTGAAATTGCTCGCTCCGGCGCTCGCCGCGCATGTCAAGCCCGCGGGCTGGCT
>JBFXEK010000247.1:0-3905 GCA_050180155.1 Thiomonas sp.
GCGCGCAGAGTCGGGGGCGTTTCGCGGGCCGTGCGCTGCAGGCGGCGCAGGCGCGCAAGGCGGCGAAGCCGGCGGCGCCGGGCGCTTGCGTGCCGCGGGCTGCCGTGGCGGCCCGCCGCTGCCGCCGGGCAGCGGCGCCACCGGATCGTCCGCGCTGACCGGGTTGATGGTTGCGTCCATCGGCATCACGCCCTCCCTGCATCAGGCACCGCCCCGCCGGGTCAGTGCGCGAAATAGCTCTGCAACCGGCCTTCGATGATCCGCGGGTTTTCGCCCTCGGCAATGGCCACCAGGCCGTCGAGCTGCATTTCCTGCAGCTTGGTGCGATTGTGCACGATGCTCTTAAGTTTGTTCGACACCGGCAGGAAAAACAAGTTGGCCGAGCCCACGCCGTACACCGTGGCGACGAAGGCCACGGCGATGCCGCCGCCGAGTTTGCTCGGGTCGGCGAGATTTTCCATCACGTGGATCAGGCCGAGCACGGCGCCGAGAATGCCCACCGTCGGCGCGTAACCGCCGGAGGATTCGTACACCTTGGCCGCCTGCGTGTCATGGTGCTCGATGGCGCTGATTTCCTGCTCCAGTGTGCTGCGGATTTTTTCCGGGTCGGTGCCGTCGACCAGCATTTGCAGCCCTTTTTTGACGAACGGGTCGGGCACGCCGTCGACCAGCGCTTCGAGCGCGAGTAGGCCGTTTTTGCGCGCCGTGTCGCTCCACTCCAGGATTTGCTTGATCGCCGCCTGCGGGTCGGTTTTGGGCGGCAGCACGACCCAGGGCAGCATTTTGAGCGAGCGCAGGAACACCTTGAGCGGAAATTGCAGCATGGTCGCGCCGGTGGTGCCGCCGATGACGATGAGAAACGCCGTGCCCTGGATGATCGAACTGACGTGACCGCCTTCGAGCAACTGCCCGAGCAGAATCGACCCCACGGCCACGACCATGCCGATGACGCTCAGAATGTCCATGTGATGTGTCCTTCGCGATGGATGCGCTCAGGGTGCAGCGCGGCGCGGTGGCGACCCCGGCGGCAGATGCGCCTGCAGCCGGGCACGCAGCCGCATCACCGCCTGTTTGATGAGCTGGCTGACGCGCGACTCGCTGACTTCGAGCACACGGCCGATGTCCTTGAGCTGCAGATCGTCCTGGTAATACAGCGACAGCACGAGTTTTTCGCGCTCGGGCAGGTCGCTGATCGCGGCTTGCAGATCGCGTTCGAGCTCGACGTCCTGCAGCAGATCATCGGGCCGCAGGCTGGCATCGTCGGCGGTGCGCTCGGCAACCGACGGGCCGTCGTCGTGCGTCAGGTCTTCCAGGTAAACCAGTTGCATGCTGGTTTCGGCCAGCGCATCGTGGTATTCGGCCAGCGACCAGCCCAGCTGCGCGGCGATTTCGTCGTCGTCGGGATGGCGGCCCAGCTGCTGTGTCAGCAGGGCTTCGGCGCGCTGCATCTGCCGTTCTTTCGCGCGGCTGCGCCGGGGCAGCCAGTCGAGCTTGCGCAGCTCGTCGTACATCGCCCCGCGGATGCGGATGGCGGCGTAGGTGGCGAACTGTGCGGGCGACTGCATTTCACCGCGGTCCAGCGCGTCCCACAGCCCAATCATCCCGGCTTGCTCCAGATCGGCGAAATCGACCGAGGCCGGCAACTGCGCCGCCAACTGCCCGGCGATGCGCCGCACCAGCGGCAGGTGCTTGGCCAACCGCTCCTCGCGGCTTTCCGGTGCAGGGTACAGGCCGGGTTTCATACGCCGAAAAAATGGCCGCTGCCGCGGGGTTCACGCCGCCTGCCCGGCGCGCAGCCACTGCTGCATGAAAAATTCCAGCCGCCCGCTCGGGCCCTGCGGCAACGGCCAGCTCTGCACCCGCGCGGCCAGCGCGGCGAAGGCCGCCGCCGACGGGCTGGCCGGCGCCGACTCGACGACGGCACGCTGGCTGCGCACCGCCGCACGCAGCGCCGCGTCCAGCGGAATGCTGCCAGCCAGGTCGAGCGACACGTCGAGGTAGCGGTCGGCCACACCGGTGATTTTGGCGAACAGCGCCTGGCCCTCGCGGGAGTCGCGCACCATATTGGGCAGGAGATGAAAGCGCTTGAGGCCGTGATGTTTGCTCAGCACCTTGATCAGCGCGTAGTCGTCGGCCACCGAGGCCGGCTCGTTGTTGAGCACGACGATGAGCTCCTGCGCCGCGCGGCTGAAGGTGAGCACGTCGCCGGCGATGCCCGCGGCACAATCGACCAGCAGGTAGTCCAGCGGCACGTCCAGCGCGCTGACGGCGTCGATCAACCGCGACTGCGCGACCACGTCGAGCTCGGCCATCGCCGCCACCCCGCTGGCCGCAGGCAGCACCAGAATGCCCTGCGGCCCGCGCACCAATACATCGGCGAGCTGCTTCTGCCCGGACAGCACGTGCGAGATGTTGTAGCGCGGCGTCAGCCCGAGCAGGATGTCGATATTGCCCAGGCCGAGATCGGCGTCGAACACCATCACCCGCTGCCCTTGGCGGGCCAGGGTGATGGCCAGGTTGGCGACCACATTGGTTTTGCCCACCCCGCCCTTGCCGCTGGCGACGGTGATGACCTTGGTCGGGGCGCGCTGCAGGCGGCGCAGTCCTTCGGCTTGATCCATCTTGGCGTCCTTGGCGGGGGTCAAACGCGGGGCGTGGCCGCCGCGGCGGCAAGCACGGCGGGGGCGGGCTCGAAGCGGGTCACGGGGTCGTTTTCCAGCAAAGCCGTGATCTTAGCCAGCGACGGCACGTGCAGGTCTTCGGGCACGCGTTGGCCGTCGGTGTAGAACCACAGCGGCACACTGCTTTCCACCAGCCATTGCAGCGCGGCGCCGAAGCTCGGGCTCTCGTCGAGCTTGGTGAGGATGGCCGCGGCCACCGGCAGGCGGCGGTACAGCGCCCACAGCTCGGCATACGCCGCCGCAGCCAGCCCGGCGCCGACCACCAGCAGCCGGGTGACGCTGTCGCCCAGCGCTTGCAGCCACTGCATCTGCTCGGCCAGCCGGGCGTCGCGCGGACTCAGGCCGATGCTGTCGATGAGCACGTAGCGGCGGTCGGCGAAGTCGCGCAGGTGCTGCTGCAATTCTTCGCCGTCGCGTGCCACCGCGACCGGCACACCAAGGATGCGGCCGTAGATTTTGAGCTGCTCGACGCCGCCGATGCGGTAGGTGTCGGTGGTGATCAGCGCCACCGCCGCGGTGCCGTGGCGCAGCACCAGGCGCGCGGCGAGTTTGGCGATGGTCGTCGTCTTGCCCGCGCCGGTGGGGCCGACCAGCGCGTAGATGCCGCCGGCCGACACCGGGTCGGCCGCCACCTGCAGCCCTTTGCCCAGATAGGCTGCCAGCGCCGCGCGCAGGTTCAGCGCCTCGCTGCCCAACTGGCGCGCGCGCGCGGTGGAAAAGCCCAGCGCCTGCAACTGCTCGCCCACCGGGGTGAGCGGCGCGGCGTCGGCCAGGCTGGCCATCTGCAATTGCATCCACTGCCGCAAATCGTGCAGCTCGTGGCGCAGCGTGCCGAGTTCGTCGTGCGCCGCGGAGATGCTGGCGGGCGGGGCGGCCACGGCCCGCTGCGGCGGCTGCGGTGGCGGTGCGGCGCCAGCGGCCAGCGCCGCGGCGTCCTTCTGCTCCAGCGAAATGGCCGCCGGCTGCGCCGCGGGGCGCGCCGGCGGCGGGGCCATCCGCGCCACGGCAGGCAGCGGCAGGTCGGCAGCCGGCTGCGTCGCGCCACCACTGGCCACCGCTGCCGCCGCGCCAGCAGCCGGGGCAGCCGGGGCAGCCGGGGCAGCCGGTGCAGCGCGGCGTGCCGGCGCCGCAGCCGGCGGCGGTGTCCGCGCGACCTGAGTCGGCGCGACCTGAGTCGGCGCGGCCACAGCGGCCGGCGCCGGGTTGGGCACGGCGGCATCGCCG
>JBFXEK010000248.1:0-3886 GCA_050180155.1 Thiomonas sp.
AGCCGCATGGTGTCGAGCAGGGCGTAGAGCTCGCTCTGCCGGATGCGGGTGTGGGATCGAGCACGGCGCTGCCCACTTCGTCCATCAGGCTGGCGTACACCGTCCCCTGGCCGCAGCCGGTGGTGACCACACGCCGCGCGCTCGCACGCTCGGCCAGCCCGGTCACGCCGTGGCGGCTGGTGATCGAGCACGCCTGGACGTCCCAATCGACCTGGACTGCGGCGATGTCGTCGATCGAGCGCACCAGCCGCTGGTTGCGCAAATACCCCAGCGCGAGCAGCTCGGGGGCGGCGCCGACGGTCATCAGCGTGACCAGCTCTTGTTTATCGAGGTACAGCGTCAGCGGCCGCTCGACGGGAATCGCCACGTCCAGCGTCTGGCCGAATTCGTTGCGCACCTGCACTGCGCGGGTCAGCGCCTGGCGTGCCTGGCTGAGCTGCGGCAACAGCCGCCGATCCGCTGCGGACTGCGATACCGGTTCCTGCACGATCGGCATCATTTCTGCGCCGCTGCCGGCGGGGTGGGGGTGGAAGGAGTAGGGCTGGCGGCGACGAACGGCCCCGGATCGACGCAGGGCGGCGTGGGCACCGGCGGCTCGGTCGGTTTGCCCGCAGCCTTGGCGCTGGCGTAGTAGAACGCCGCCACCTTGTTTTGCGCTTCGCAGAGCTGGTAGGCGGCGACTTTGTCCGCCCATTTGGCCTTGGCCGCGGCTTCCTCTGCCTTGGCCTGCGCCTCGGGCGACGGCGGTGGCAGCTTGGCCCAGGCCGCTGCACTGTACGCCGCGAGCAGCGCAGCGCCGATCCACTGATGCATGTTTGGCCTCATCGTCGTCTCCTCACGCCTTGGGCTTGGGAACGGGCAGCGGCGGCTGCGCCCCGGCCCCGCTGCGCTGTGCGGGAATTTTGCCGCTGTCGATGTCCTGCAGCCACAGCGCATGGTGCTGTCTGGCCCAGCTCTCGTCAACATAACCGCTGCGCATGCCGTCGAGCGCGCCTTCGGTGCCGATGGTACCGATGTAGATGTGACCGAAAGCCATCGCCATGAGCAAAATGGTCGACGTCGCGTGGACGATTTCAGCCACCTGCATCGCCCCGCGGGTGTACGGGAAGTTGGGCACCAGGCGGTCGAGTACCAGCCCCGAAGCCGCAGCGAGCAAGCCGAAAAACAACACCCCCACCCAGAACCAGATTTTTTCTCCGGCGTTGAACCGTGCCGACGGCGGCTCGCCGCCACCAAACAGCCCGCCGCCTTTGGCCAGCCAAGCCCAGTCCACACGGCTCGGCAGGTTGTCGCGCACAAAAGTCAGCAGCACGACGACCAGCGACAGCGCGAACAGCGGGCCGACGAAGTTGTGGATGGTCTTGAGCGCAAAGGTCAGCCAGCCAAACAGCGCGGCGCCGAGAATGGGCAGGAGAAAAAACTTGCCGAACATGATGACGATGCCCGACACGGCCAGCGCGACGAAAGAAAACGCCAACACCCAGTGGAAAAACCGCTCGAACGCGGTGAAGCGTTCGACCTTGCGCCCGGTGCGCGGGTGCGCCAGACGGATTTTGCCGCGAACGACGTAAAACACGCCGATGCCGGCTGCGGCCAGGAGGAGAATCCAACCGCCCACGGGGATGAGCAGCAGGTTGCGCGTTTGCCGCCACGCCTCGCCCGCCGAGGTGAACGCCGACCCGGGGTAGGCGGTCTGCGGCTGGATCAGCACGCCGGCTTCCGGGTACGGCAGGCTGGTGAACCCGGCCTGCTGCTTGATCGAGCGCCACATCGGCGCGTTGTTTCCCGGCTGGACCTTTTCGCGCTCGCCATTGTTCTGCTGCAGATAGCCGGGCAGGGTGTCGGCGCCTGGCGGCGCGGCCGGCTGCTGCGCCAGTTGCGCGGCAACGCCGGGCTGATCCGCCGCAGGCACGTTGGCCGGCGCGGCCAGCGCGCCGGCGCACAGCCCCAGGAGCCCTGCGGCGAAAACCACGGCGCGAAACCTTTGTATCAGCGATCGGGACATGGCCACCTCTCCTAGCGCATGCGCACGTATTCGTTCTGGTACTGCGCGCGGCGGTCGATCTCGCGCTGCCAGCTCGCCCGGTCGCCGATCTTCCAGCCTTTTTCGGTGAACGCCGGGTTGGCGCCCATCCACGGGTCTTGCGACGGCGGCGCGCCGGTTTGCGTCAAGGTTTGCGGTTTTTGGCTGCATCCGGCCACCAGCGCCAGCGCGGCGCCGCACAAAAGGATCGACACCCGGCGGTTCATGATGAAGCTCCTTCGCTTGCGGCAGGCTGCGCGGCGCGCGGCTCGCCCTTGCCATACGCCGTGCCCCAGCCCCAGAGTTCGGCGCCGCCGCCACGGTGCAGCACGCGGTCGCGCAAGATGTCGGCGATGACGTTTTCGTCGCCGGCCAACAGCGCCTTGGTCGAGCACATCTCGGCGCAGATCGGCAGCTTGCCTTCGGCCAGACGGTCGCGGCCGTATTCCTTGAACTGCGCCTCCGAACCATTGGGCAGCGGGCCGCCAGCGCAGAAGGTGCACTTGTCCATCTTGCCGCGCAGCCCGAATTCGCCGTTGGCCGGGAACTGCGGCGCGCCGAACGGACAGGCGTACGAGCAGTAGCCGCAGCCGATGCACACGTCCTTGTCGTGCAGCACCACGCCTTCGGGGGTGCGGTAGAAGCAACTCACCGGGCACACCGCCATGCACGGCGCGTCCGAGCAGTGCATGCACGCCACCGAAATCGATTTTTCGCCGGGCACGCCCTCGTTCATCGTCACCACGCGGCGGCGGTTGATGCCCCAGGGCACCTCGTTTTCGTTTTTGCACGCGGTGACGCAGCCGTTGCAGTTGATGCAGCGCTCGGCGTCGCAAATGAATTTCATCCGGGCCATGTTCGTCTCCGTTGGGCTGCGCGCTGGGTCAGGCGCGTTCGACCTGGCACACCGTGGTCTTGGTTTCCTGCATCATGGTCACCGCGTCGTAGCCGTAGGTCGTGGCGGTGTTGACCGCCTCGCCGAGCACGATGGGCGCAGCGCCTTCGGGGTAATACTGGCGCAGATCCTTGCCCTGCCAGTGCCCGGCGAAGTGGAAGGGGATGAACACCGTGGTGCGATCCACCGCCTCGGTCACCCGCGCCCGCACCTTGATGCGCGCGCCGGTCGGCGTGCTCACCCAGACGTCGTCGCCCTCGCGGATGTTGCGGTCGTTGGCCACCGCCGGGTTGATCTGCACGAAGGCGAACTGCTGCAGCTCGGCCAGCCAAGGGTTGGAGCGGGTTTCGTCGCCGCCGCCTTCGTACTCGACCAGACGGCCAGAGGTGAGGATGAGCGGGAACTTCTTGACCACGTCGATGTTCTGCTCTTGCACCGTCTTGAACAGCGTCGGCAGCCGCCAGAACACTTTTTTGTCGTCGTAGGTCGGGTACTTGACCACCATGTCCGGCCGCGGCGAGTACAGCGGCTCGCGGTGCTGCGGAATCGGGTCGGGAAAGTTCCACACCACGGCGCGGGCGCGGGCGTTGCCGAAAGGGTGGCAGCTGTGGTTTTTCATCGCCACGCGGATGATGCCGCCGGACTGGTCGGTCTTCCAGTTCTTGCCGTCGGCGGCCTTCTTCTCCGCGTCGGTGAGTTCGTTCCACCAGCCGAGCTTTTTCAACAGCACCGAGTCGAACTCGGGGTAGCCGGTCTGGATGTCCGCGCCCTTGGAGCACGAGCCGTCAGCGGCGAGCAGCGACTGGCCGTCGCGTTCGACGCCGAAGTTGGCGCGGAAGTTGCCGCCGCCCTCCATGACGTTGAGCGAGGTGTCGTAGAGAATGCCGGTGCCGGGGTGGCGCAGCTCGGGTGTGCCGTAGCACGGCCAGGGCAAGCCGAAGTATTCGCCGTCGAGCTTGTAGCCGGTT
>JBFXEK010000249.1:0-3885 GCA_050180155.1 Thiomonas sp.
ATGCCGACGTGTGCCGCCCAGGTCAGATCGCTCGAGAGATGCACGTCGGTCGGCCCCTGCAGATTGGTCAGCGGCGACAGCGCCTTGGTATTGCGAAACCAGGTGTAGTTCACGCCCAGGCCGACGAATGGATCCCAAGTCGCCTGCTTGCCGCGGATGTGGTAATTGATGAACGCGGTGGGCGAGTACACATCGACGTCGGTCACCCCGGCGCCGCGCAGCGACGCCCAACCATTGCCCTCGGCGTAGGTGCGCACTCGCGGCGGATAACCCAGCGCCAGCTCGAAGCTCCACGGCCCGGGCAGGTTGCGCACATAGCCCAAACCCAATGTGGTGGCGTTGCCCACGGCGAGGTTGAGGTTCGGCGGCGTGTTGTAGCCGGTCAGATCGGGCAGGCTGGAGTGGTTGTTCAGATACGCCGCGCCGACGTAAACGATGTTTTTGGGGAAGTCGTCGGCATGGGCTACAGGCAGCAGCCCCAGGCTGCCCAAGCCGAGCGCGCTGCCGAGCACGGTACGTTGCAATGCGTTCATCACAGTGTCTCCTCCTGGCTCATTGCGAAATCCAGCCAAAACCTTTCATCGCCTGCAAAGTGGCGTTGGCGATGATTTGGTAGCCGGCAGGCGTGGGATGCACCGAATCGGCAAACAGCCAGGTGCCGAGATTGGATTGGCTGGCTCCGGCTGCCGCGTACGGCGTGTTCACATTGCACAGCAGCGAGCTGGTGGTCGCCGGGTTGCACCACGGTGTGGTGACGTTGCTCAGGCCGAACTGTGCCGGGTTGGCGATTTCCTGGTTGAGCAGGCTGTAGCCGTCGAGCACCTTGACCGGCTGGCCCTGCAGGTCGTTGAGCAGACGCTGGTTGAACACCTGCACCAGGTTGGACAGCAGGTAGCACGGCGTCGAAGTGACGGTGTTGTCGCACACATACCCGGCAGGCGGCGCCTGCGGCGGTGTCGCCGCGGTGTACGGCAGACCGCGGCCGAACGGCGTCAGCGACGAGTCGGGCAAGGTATAAACCAGCACATATTTGGCGCCCTTGCTGGTCATCAAGTTGACCTGCGCCGCCAGCGCATCGGCGGCCTGCGCCACGGTGGTCTGGGCCGTGGCCACTGCCGCCGTCGTGGCGTCATGCTGCGCGCTGGCCTGGATGGCGGCGATCTGCGCCTGCGTCAGGTTGGGGTTCTGCTGCAGCGCGCTGGTCACTGCCTGCGTCACGGCTTGCGTCACCGTCGCGTTGACGGTGCCCAGCGCGGTGAAAATGTCGTTGTTGCCCGCCAGCACGGTGACCAGTTGGTTGGCGTTGAAGCTGCCGCCGAACTGGTTGAGGTAATTCTGCACCTGCGCCGTCACCGGCAGGGTCAGCGCCCCGCCGCTGTGGCCGATGCCGTTGGCGTTGGACACCATCGAGCCACCCTGGGCAAAATTGGTGCAGTTGGCCTGGCCGGAAGACGGTGGCGCGCTGAAGGCACAGAACGCGGGATTCGGCGTCGGGCCGGTGGCGCCGAGGTACATCACGCCCGACGGGGTGCCGTAGCCGATGAGGTTGGGAGTCAGGCCGATGTTCAGGCTTTTGGCCAGTACGTTGGTCCAGTTGCCGCTAGGGGCACCGTTGACGGTGAATTGCCCGCCGGCCGGGTAAGGCAGCCCGTTGAAGGCGATATCGCTCGACGTTCCCGGGCCGTAAACGCTCAACGCCGCCAGGGTGTAGGCACCGTCATCGGACAGACTGTCGCCGAACGCCACGATTTGCTTGAATCCACCGGCAGGAGGCGCGCTCGGCGCCGTGCTCGCCGCGTTCACGCTGCTGACCGTCGCCAGCGACGGCGGCGACGGATTGCCACCGCCACCGCATCCCGCCAGACCCAGCGCACTGGCCAGGGCCAGCGCGATCCAGACACGTCTTTGCATACACATCTCCTCGAACGTTATGTGGTGTGCCTGCTGCGCGCCCTGACGGGCGGCCTGTTTTGCGCCAGAACCGCAGGCCGGCGGCCGAAATAGAACGACCGTTCGCTTCCAGCATAACGGAGGCAAATAGGCGTCGCAAGAGCGTTTTTGCCCATGCCTGGGCAGTTGGCGAATTTGCAACAGCGTTCAACCGCCACCGGGCTGGCGACGCGCTATCGCTGGCCGGAGCCATGCTCCGCCCGGCGCAGGCGGTCGCGCAGCGCCAGCCAGGGCGGCGTGTCGGGCAGCTCCTCGACCCAGATTTGGTCCAGCTGCGCAGCGTCGAGCTCACGCAGCGCGGCGTACAGGCGTCGGGCGTAGCCGTCCGGGGTCGCGGGCAAAATCAGCCAATGTGCAGCCGCCGGGCCTGCGCTGCGCGCCAGCACGCCGATACGCCGCCCCGCGGCAAGCTGGCGCGGCCAGTCGGCGTCGATCTGCCCGCGGCGGCGCAGCAGCAGCGGCGTACGCGGCGCATAGTGTGCGGGCAACGCACCGGCCACGCGCGGCGCGCCTTCGCTCGGACGCATCAGGGTCGCGGCCGGCACGCCCAGCACCTGCGCCAAGGCGTCCGCCTGCAATTGCCCAGGGCGGAGAATGCGCGGCGGCTGCACCGTGCAATCGACGATGGTGCTTTCGATCCCCACGGAGCAGGCGCCACCGTCGAGCACCAGCAGATCGTCGCCGAGTTCGGCGTGTACGTGCGCCGCGGTCGTCGGGCTGATGCGGCCGAAGCGGTTGGCCGACGGCGCCGCCAGACCGCCCCGGCCTTGCCTGAACTGCGCCAGCACCGCCTGCGCCACCGGGTGCGCCGGGCAGCGCAGGCCGATGTTGTCCTGCCCGGCGGCGCAAGCCTCGGCCACTCCGGGTCGGCGCGGCAGAATCAGCGTCAGCGGCCCGGGCCAGAAAGCGGCGGCCAGTGCCCGCGCGGTCTCGGGCACCGTCGATGCCCAATGCGCCAAATCGGTATCGCGGGGCACGTGCACGATCACCGGATGGTCCGCCGGGCGGCCCTTGGCAGCGTAGATTTTGGCCACCGCCTGCGGGTTTTCGGCATCGGCCGCCAGACCGTAGACGGTTTCGGTAGGCAGCCCGACGAGTTCGCCGGCCTCCAGCCGCCGCACCGCCGCGGCGATGTCGGCGGCAGTCACCGTGGGGCTGGAGTCGGCCGCCACGGTCAGAACGGCTCCAGGCCGAGCAGTTCGCACGCGCGCAAAGCGGTCTGCCGTGCGGCGTCGGCGCTGGCAGCGGTGCAAGTCAAATGCCCCATTTTGCGGCCCTTGCGCGGCTCGCGTTTGCCGTACAGGTGCAGATGCGCGCCAGCCAGCGCCAGCACGGCGGCCCAATCGGGTTCGCGCTGCCGACCGGCGGCGTCGAACCAGAGGTCGCCCAGCAGGTTGAGCATCACCGCGGCGCTGTGCTGCCGCGGAGACAGCAACGGCGCGCCCACCAGCGCCCGCCACTGCAACTCGAATTGCGACACGGTGCACGAGTCGATGGTGTGGTGGCCGGAGTTGTGCGGCCGCGGCGCGATTTCGTTGGCCAGCAGCCGGCCGTCGCGCAGCACAAAAAATTCCACACACAGGACGCCGACATAGTCCAGCCCCTGCGCCACCGTGGCCGCAGCGTCCTGCGCCGCCTGCGCGACGCGCGGTGTGATCGCCGCGCCGGGAGAAAAGCTGGCGAACAAAATGCCGCTGCGGTGCAGATTTTGCTGCGGGGCGAACTGCACCATGGTGCCGTCGCGGCCGCGCGCCATCACCACCGACAGCTCGAACGCCAAGTCGAGTTTGTTCTCCAGCACGCAATCCACCCCGCCGAGCGCGGCCCACGCCGCAGGCAGATCGGCAGCGGTCTGCACCGTCACCTGTCCCTTGCCGTCGTAGCCCAGCCGCGCGGTTTTGAGGATGCCTGGAAACAGCTCGGCGCTGACCGCGC
>JBFXEK010000250.1:0-3873 GCA_050180155.1 Thiomonas sp.
CGACAAAATGAAGCCAAACTGAAACCCGTTGACGCAACAGAACCGTGTGCTGGCGCCTTGGTCTATATTGATACCCGATGGTTCGATGCAGAAAGGAGTGCGAAAATGACATTCACGCATCATGCCTTGCGCCGGGGCGCTGTAGCCGGCGCCATGGTTTTCGCCCTGTTCAGCCCCGCGCTCAGCCAGGCGGCACAAGTGCAGCACGTCGGTGCGCTGTCGTATGTCTGCGGCGGCGTGGGCGAAGACGACCTGAAGGCGCTGCAAGCGATGGCGCCGCAGTTCAATCTGGGCTTCTGGATGGTCGAGGGGCCACGCGGCGCGTATCTGGCCGATGTGCCCATTCGCATTTCGCAGCAAGGCAAGACGCTGGCGTCGTTCACCGCCGACGGCCCGCTGTGCTATGTGCAGGCGCCCAAGGGCAGCTACACCATCGAAGGCACACACCGTGGGCAAACGCACAAAATCACGGTGCAGACCGGCAACAAAAACGCCTACCTGAGGTGGTAAGGCAGGGCTGCGCGGCACCTGCCGCGATGGCGTGGCATGGCAGAAACGAAAACGCCTGCGCGCAGGCAGGCGCGGAGGTCGTTGCGGGTTGGATCAAAGGGGGCGACTGATGACCACCGCCCCGCGCAACTGCCCCGGCGCGTAACCAGTGGCTTGGTCGTGCGGGTATTCGATCTTCAGCTTGTCGGCCACTCCGGCAGCGAGTTGCTCGGCCGTGCCGTGGCAGGCGACGCATTGCGTCTGCAGCACGATCGCCTTGGCGTAGTGCAGCGTCGGCTTGCCGTTTTCCATCACCACCTCGCTCCACTCCAGCGTTTCCGGCTTGGCGCCTGATTTCAGATCGGCGTTCAGGTGCGCCAACGCCTTGTGCTGCCAAACGTTGGGCGTGCCCATGTCGACATTGCGCACACGGGTGCCGACGCGGGTGATTTTCCAGCCGGTTTTGTCGGCCAGTCCGAGGGCGATCTGCGGGGCGATGGTCTTGCACACCGGAATCGACCCGGCAGGGCCGTTGGCCTTCATGCTTTCCTGCAACTTGCCGCTGAGCGTTTTGAGCAATTCGGCAGACACCGCGCGGGTGGCCTGGAGATCTTCTGCCGACGCCGTGGTCTGGGCATACGCGGCGGCAAGCGGCAGGCTCGACGCCATCAGGCCGGCGAGTAGGCGAAAGGTAAAACGCATGGTACACACTCCGGAAAAAAGAAAATTGCCATATTGACCGACATCAAGTGACAATTATGTAACCGAATGTGTTTTACGTGTTCGCGCGGAACACTACGGGCAAACTCTGCATTGATTCAAATCAATAAATCACGGCTGCAAAAATCCCCCGGGGCGGTACGTCAGCACCAGGGTGTCGCGCCAACTTCCGGTTCCCGGCGCGTCGGGCAGCACCGGCGTGGTTTCGTGGATCACCCGGGTGTCGTCCATCAGCAGCGCGCTACACGGCTCGTCCAGGGTGAAACGCACACCGCGCTGGCCGTCGAGCTCGAAGACGCGGGTTTCGCCGCCGCGGATGGCGTGGCGCGCGATGAGGATGACGGCGACGAAATCCACGCCGTCGCGGTGCGCGCCCTCGGGTGTCGGCCGCCCCACACCTTCGCGCGGATCGATGCGAAATTGATGGGCTTCGATGAACCACTGCGGCGCCGCCCTGACCTGCGCGAACAGCCTCCCGAGACCAAGCAGGAGCGGCTGCCAAAAGCCGGCCTGCTGCAGACTGTCGCTCAATGGGGCAAACCAGCGCAGCATGCCGCCATGCAGCGCGTTGTACGCCGTAGGCTGCCAATGCGCCCGGTGCGGCACGCGATGCAGGCCCCCTTCGCCAGACGGCGTCTGCAGCGTCTGAACGAAGCTGGCGTGACGGCGAAAGCGGTAATGGCCGCCGTCTTTGAGGTAGCCGTCGGCCGGTAGATCGTGCCACAGCGCAAACGCCGGTTGACAAGCGGAGAGGTCGTAGCCCGCCAGCGCGGCAAGCTCCTGCGCGCCGAGCACGCAAAACCCTTGCAGCTGCAGCCGTTCGCGCGCACCCAGGCCCGCAGGCAGCGGCGGCCCGAAACTCAGCGTGGCAGCGGCAACGGACATCATTTGCCCCAACTGTCTTTGAGCGTGGCCGTGCGGTTGAACACGGGTGTTTGCGCCGTGTGGTCGATGCGATCGGCAACGAAATAACCGTGCCGCTCGAACTGGAACGCGCTGCCCGCTTCGGCCGCAGCAAGCGTCGGTTCGACGTAAGCCTGTACCACCTGCAGGCTGTGCGGGTTGAGCGCAGCGACAAAATCGCGCCCTCCGGCGTCGGGCTGTGCCTGGGTGAACAGGCGGTCGAACAAACGCACTTGCGCTGCAGCGCCCCGGCTGGCGCTAACCCAAGTGATGACGCCCTTGACCTTGACGGCATCGGCGCCGGGCGTGCCGCTCTTGGTGTCAGGCAGCAACTCGGCCAGCACCTTGACCACCCTGCCCTGCGCGTCTTTTTCGCAGCCGGTGCAGCGCACCACATAGCCGTACTTCAACCGCGCCAACCCGCCAGGGGTCAGGCGGTGATAGCCCTTGGGCGGAATTTCCATGAAATCCTCGCGCTCGATCCATACCTGCGCGGTGAGATCGAAACTACGCCGGCCGCGTTCGGGCTGCGCCGGATGCACCGGCGCGCTGCACGGCTCGCCGTGGTCTGCGGCACCAAAGACTTCGGCCCAGTTGGTCAGTTCGAGCAGCAGGGGGTCGAGCACGGCCATCGCCCGCGGCGCGCGTGCGTCGAGATCGTCGCGCAGCGCCTGCTCCAGCACCCCGTAATCGATCCAGGAATCGGCCTTGCTCACGCCGATCCGCTCGGCGAACAAGCGCAGGCTCTCCGGGGTGTAGCCGCGGCGGCGCAAACCCACCAGCGTGGGCATGCGCGGATCATCCCAGCCTCGCACATGGCCCTCTTGCACCAGTTGCGCCAACTTGCGTTTGCTCGTCACCACGTAGGTGAGGTTGAGGCGGGCGAATTCGTATTGGTGCGGCCGCGGGCTGGCCACCAACCCCAGACGGACGAGGTGGTCGAGTAGCCAATCGTAAAACGGCCGCTGATCCTCGAACTCCAGAGTGCAGATGCTGTGGCTGATGCACTCCATCGCGTCCTCGATGGGGTGGGCGAAGGTGTACATCGGGTAGATGCACCAAGTATCTGCCGTGCGGTGGTGATGCGCGAATTTGATGCGGTAGATCACCGGGTCGCGCAGGTTGATGTTCGGCGAAGCCATGTCGATTTTCGCCCGCAGCACCATGCTGCCCTCGGCGTGCCGGCCGGCGCGCATTTCTTCGAAGCGCCGCAAGCTGTCGGCCGTCGGGCGGTCGCGCCATGGGCTGTCCACCCCCGGCTCGGTGAGCGTGCCACGGTGGCGGCGGATGTCTTCGGCGCTCTGCTCGTCGACATACGCCAGCCCGTCCTCGATCAACGCACAGGCGCAGCGGTACATGAAGTCGAAGTCGTCGCTGGCGTAGAACAGATGCGACACCCCGCCGACGTTCCAGTCGAACCCCAGCCAGCGCACCATGTCGATGATGGCATCGACGTATTCCTGGTCTTCTTTTTCCGGGTTGGTGTCGTCGAAACGCAGGTGGCAGATGCCGCCGTAGTCCTGCGCCAGGCCGAAGTTCAGGCAGATGCTCTTGGCGTGGCCGATGTGCAGGTAGCCGTTGGGCTCGGGTGGGAAACGAGTGCGGATGCGCGCCGGGTCGGGCTGGCCGGCGGCATGCGCGGCGGCATCTGCCGGGTATCCGGCAAAGCGACGGTTGGCATAAGTGCCCTGCGCCAGATCGCGCTCGATGATCTGACGCAAAAAGTTCGAGGGTTTTTCAGCGGATTGCATAGACCCGCTA
>JBFXEK010000251.1:0-3854 GCA_050180155.1 Thiomonas sp.
CAGCACCACCGAACCACCGGTAGGCGCCTCCACGTGCGCGTCCGGCAACCAGGTGTGCACCGGCCACATGGGTATCTTGACGGCGAACGCCGCTAGGAACGCCAGAAACAGCAACTTCTGCGTCGGCAAATCGAGTCCAACCCGCTGAAAATCCAGCAGACTGAAACTGCCGGTTTTCAGGTGCAAGTAAATGAGCGCGACCAGCAGCAGCACCGAGCCGAGGAAGGTGTAGAGAAAAAACTTGAGCGTCGCATAGACGCGATTGGGACCACCCCAAATACCGATGATGATGAACATCGGGATCAGCATGGCTTCCCAGAACACGTAAAACAGCATTGCGTCCACGGCGCAGAACAGCCCGATCATCAGCCCTTCCATGACCAGGAAGGCGCCAAGGTACTGGCTGAGCTGCTTGTCGACCGACACGCGCGCCATCGCCACCACCAAAACAGTGACAAAGCTGGTCAACAGAATGAACGGCAGCGCGATACCGTCGATGCCAAGGTGGTAATAGATCGCGAACGATTCCACCCACGGCAAGCGCTCGACGAACTGCAACCCGCCGCTCGACGCATCAAAGCCGGTATACAGCGGCACCGTGATGGCGAATTCGAGCAGCGAGATCAGCAGCGCCAACGTGCGCGCACGCGCCGGGCGGCGATCACCCGCCAGCAACCAGACCAGCACCGCGCCGGCGATGGGTGTCCAGATGGCGAGGCTCAACAGGGGCATGGTTTGGCTCATGACGGGCTCAGAAACTCACGTACCAAATCAGGCTTAGCAATGCCGCCAAGCCGATGATCATGGCAAACGCGTAATGGTAGAGATAACCGGTCTGCATATGCCGCAGCACTGCCGCCAATCGTCCAACCGTGCGCGCCGTACCGTTGACCGCCAGGCCATCGATCAACGCGACGTCGCCCACGCGCCACAACAGCCCGCCGAGGCCACGCAGCCCTCCGGCGAACACTGTTTGGTTGATGTCGTCAAAAAAGTATTTGCGCTCCAAAATTCGATGAAGCAACGAAAACCGGGCCTGCACGCGCGCGGGCCACGTCGGACACCACAGGTAGAACACCGCGGCGGTCAAAGCTCCGCTAAGCATCAGCAGGAATGGCGGCGCCGTAAATCCGTGCAAGGCGAAGGCGAGCGCGCCGTGGAACTGCTCGCCCAGTTCGGCCAATGTGGCGTGTTGCGGCAGCGTCACGATCGCCTTGCCGAAGTAATCACCGAACAGCATCGGCTCGATCAGCGGCGCGCCGATCAGCACCGATGGCACTGCCAGCAGCAGCAGCGGGCCGGTGACCACGAAGGGCGATTCATGCAAATGCTCGCCAGCGTGATGATCCACGCGTGAGCTGCCATGGAATACCAGGAACAGCAGGCGGAAGCTGTACAGCGAGGTCACGAATACCCCGCCCAACACGGCGAAATGCGCGAAGCCGGCGGCCGGCAGCGTGGACGAAGCGACCGCCTCGATGATGGCATCCTTGGAATAAAAACCCGAAAAGCCTGGGAAACCGACCAAAGCCAGCGTGCCGATCCAGGCCGTGAGTGCGGTGATCGGCATGTGTTTCCACAAACCACCCATCTTGCGCATGTCCTGTTCATGGTGCAAGCCAATGATCACCGACCCGGCCGCCAGGAATAGCAAGGCTTTGAAAAAGGCATGCGTCGCAAGGTGGAAAATCGCCGCCGAGTAGGCCGACACACCCAGCGCCACGGTCATGTAACCCAGCTGCGACAACGTCGAGTACGCCACCACGCGCTTGATATCGGTCTGCACCAGGCCGAGAAGTCCCATAAAAAACGCCGTCACCGCGCCTATGAACAGCACGAAATTGAGTGCAGTCTCGGACAATTCAAACAGCGGCGACATCCGCGCCACCAGGAAGATGCCCGCCGTGACCATCGTCGCCGCATGGATCAGCGCCGAAATGGGCGTCGGGCCTTCCATCGAATCCGGCAACCACACGTGCAGCGGCACCTGCGCAGACTTGGCCATGGCACCGATGAACAGCAGCACGCAGATCACCGTCAGCGCCGGCCACTCGCGGCCGGGCAGCACCTGCAAGGTTTCGCCGGTGATCTCTGGAGCGCGCGAGAAAATGGTGGAGAAATCGAGGCTGCCGAACAGCGCCAATACAGCAGCGATGCCGAGCATCATGCCAAGATCGCCGACCCGGTTGACCAGGAAAGCCTTCAGGTTGGCGAAGGTGGCCGAAGGCTTCTGGTACCAGAAGCCGATCAGCAAGTAAGACACCAGGCCCACGCCCTCCCAGCCGAAAAACAGCTGCAGAAAGTTGTTCGCCGTCACCAGCATCAGCATGGCAAAGGTAAACAGGCTTATGTAACTGAAAAAGCGCTGATAACCGGGATCGTCGTGCATGTAGCCGATGGTGTAGACGTGCACCATCAGGGACACGAAGGTCACCACCAACATCATGGTGGCGGTCAATTCGTCGATCAGAAATCCAACCGATACCTTCAGCGGCCCGCTATGCAGCCAGGTATACAGATCGGTGTTGAGCACGTATTCGCCGCCGGCGGCCTTGCCGGCCATCAGTGCTGCGAACACGTAACACGACAATACGAACGAAATCGCCACGCCGAGTATGGTGACGGTGTGCGCGCCAGAGCGCCCGATCACGCGCCCACCGAGGCCGGCGATGACGGCGCCCGCCAGCGGCGCCAGCACCACGCCCAGGCAAAGCAAGGTCAGCTTTTCCATCGCTCAGCCCTTCAACTGGTCGAGATCCTGGACGTTGATCGACGCCCGGTTGCGGAACAGCACCACGATGATGGCGAGACCAATGGCCGATTCCGCCGCCGCCACGGTGAGCACGAAAAACACGAACACCTGCCCGGCGAGGTCATGCAGGAAATGCGAGAAGGCGACGAAATTCATGTTCACCGCCAGCAACAGCAATTCCACCGACATCAAAAGGATGATCATGTTCTTGCGGTTGATGAAAATGCCAAACATGCCGAGCGCAAACAAAATCGCGCCCAGCACCAAGTAATCGGTGAGCGTAACCATGCCGTCTTATCCGCCTTGAGCCGAGTCGTCGCGCGCGCCGCCACGTGGCAGATCGAGCAGCCGCATGCGTCCGCGCGGGCTCGCGTGTACCTGCGCCGATGGCGGCACGTACTTGCTGGCGCGCACGCCGCGGAAGGTAAGCCCGATCGCCGCCACCATGCCGATCAGCAGGATCACGGCCGCAATCTCAAATGGATACGCATAATCCGTGTACAACACGGACGCGATGGCCTGCACGTTGCTGACGGCAACCGTCGTCTGCGGCGGACGCGCGAGCGCGGTGTCGAGATGTCCGGTGCCATATACCAGCACCATCTCGAACACGATCAGCAGCGTTACCGCCAAACCCAACGGCAGGTGGTTGCCGAAACCCTCTCGCAACTCGGCGCGATGGATGTCAAGCATCATGACCACGAACAGCCACAACACCATGACCGCACCCACGTACACCAATACCAGGGCGATGGCGAGGAATTCCGCCTCGAGAATCAACCACAGGCCGGCGCAGGTGAAGAACGCCAGCACCAGGAACAGCACCGCCTGTACCGCATTGCGGACACTGACCACCATGCCGGCCGCAAACACCAGGATTGCGGACAATAGATAAAAAACGAGCTTCTCGGTACCCATGACGGTCTCGGCCAGCGTTATGGTGGGGATCAGCGATATCAGCGGTAAGGAGCGTCGGCGACACGGTCGGCGGCAATCTGCGCCTCCATGCGATCACCGATCGCCAGCAGCATCGCCTTGTCGTACACGCGCTCGGTATTCTCTTCCATATGAAAATGGTTGAAGCGCGTGAGCACGATGGAAT
>JBFXEK010000252.1:0-3837 GCA_050180155.1 Thiomonas sp.
CGACGCGCTCAAATCCGCGGTGGACTCGCTGCGCAACAGCGCCATGTCCGTCGGCGCCAGGCCGCTGCTGGACAAAATTTCCAGCGAAACCGACGTCAGCGTGAAAAACGCCAATCTGCTGCTCAAGCAGCAGGACGTGCTCACGTCCACGGCGCAGCAACTCAGCGACATCAACCACCAGACCGACGCCCTGCTCGACAGCGCGCAGACGCTGACGTCGCTGCTGTTGCAGCTCAAAGCCCCGGCCAGCGACATCAACGCCGCCAGCCAGCTCACCATGCTCACGCAGCGCATCGACAAATCGGCCAACGCCTTTCTGTCGTTCCAAGGGGTGCGCCCAGAAGCCGTCTTCAGCCTGGGCAAGGATTTGAGCACGTTCAACGACCTGAGCAAGGGTCTGCTCAACGGCAACAGCGACTTGCAGCTCACCGCCCTGTCCGACCCGCAGGCGCGGCAGCAGTTGCAGCAGCTGATCCAAACCTACGCCAAGACCGAGGCGGCCGCGCGCAGCCTGCTGGCCAACCTGCCGGGGCTGGCCGCAGCGCGCCAGGCGCAGGCCACGGTGCTCACCGCCTCCGGCCAGCTCTATGAACAAATCAATCAGCTGCAAACCCAGTATCTGACGCGCAGCGGCGTGAACTGGGCGGCGATCGTGTTCATCATCGTGTTGGGTGTGCTGGCGATCATCGCCGCGACCGACCTGATCTACATCATGCTCAACGAGGCGCGGCAGCGCGCCGCGCTGGTGGAAATGCAGCGCCGGCAAAGCGAACGCATGGAGCTCGAAGCCCGCCGCACCAACGAGTCGAACCAGGCGGCGATTCTGCGGCTGATGAACGAACTGCAGACCGTCGCCGAGGGCGACCTGACGCAACAGGCCACCGTGACCGAGGACATCACCGGTGCCATCGCCGACTCGGTGAACTACACCGTCGAGGAGCTGCGCAACCTCGTCGCACAGGTGCAGCAGACCGCCGACCAGGTGGGCGAAGGCGCGGCGCAGGCGCAAACCACCTCCGACCGGCTGATGCAGCAGGCCGACGAGCAGCTCAAAGTGATCCGCGAAACCGGCCAGTCGGTGCTCGACATGGCGCAGCACATCCAGCAGGTGTCGGCGCAGGCGCAGCAGTCGGCCGAGGTGGCAAACCAGTCGCTGCAGGCCGCCGCGCAGGGGCAACGCGCGGTGCGCAACTCCATCGACGGCATGAACAGCATCCGCGAGCAGATTCAGGACACCTCCAAGCGCATCAAACGGCTGGGCGAATCGTCGCAGGAGATCGGCGAAATCACCGAGCTGATTTCCGACATCACCGAGCAGACCAACGTGCTGGCGCTCAACGCCGCGATTCAGGCCGCTTCCGCCGGTGAGGCCGGGCGCGGCTTCTCGGTGGTGGCCGAGGAAGTGCAGCGGCTGGCCGAGCGCTCGGCGGAATCGGCCAAGCAGATCGCCGCGCTGGTGCGCACCATTCAGACCGACACGCAGGACGCCGTGGCGGCGATGGAAAAGAGCACGCAGGGCGTGGTCGAAGGCGCCAAGCTGGCCGACAACGCCGGCGCCGCGCTGGCGCAGATCGACCAGGTGTCGCGTCAGCTCGCCGACCTCATCACCCGCATCGCGCAGCAAACGCAGGACGAAGCCGCCTCGGCGAACAAAGTCGCCGAAAACATCCAGACCATTTTCACCGTGACCGAGCAGACCTCCGAAGGCACGCGATCGACCGCCGCGCTGGTGCGCGAACTCGCCCGCGTGGCCGACGACCTGCGGCAATCGGTGTCGCGGTTCAAAATCCAGTAAACCGCCCAACCCCGTCGATCTCCTCGCCAGTCACTCGGCATTTCCGGCATGAACACTGTCTTCGCCCCGAACCCCGCCGCGCACGCCGTCCCGAAAACGGACATGGGCCCGCTGGCCTGGTTGCTCGACCAGATCAGCGACAACCTGCAGGCCGCGCGCGCGGCGCTCAAACGTGCGGCCCAGCCGCAGGGCGACGGCGTGCTCGCGGCGAGCCAGGAAGAAAAATCCGGCTTGCGCGCCGCACGCGCGCAGGTACACCAAGCCACCGGCGCCGTCGAGCTGCTCGGTTTTTTTGGCGCCGCACGGCTGCTGCAGGCCGCGGAAAACGCGCTGGACCGGCTGATCGATCACCCCGAACAGTTCGACGCCACCGCGCTGCAGCGCTTCGAGGCCGGGTTCAACGCCCTCGTCGATTACCTCGAAACCCAACGCGCGGGCAAAAACGAGCCCGCGCTCAAGCTCTACCCGCAGTACCGGGATCTGCTGGAGCTGGCGCAGGCCGAGCGCATCCACCCCGCCGACCTGTGGGACTACGACTGGTCTTGGCCAGACGCCCCGGCCGAGACTGCGGCGCATGCCCTGAGCGCCGAAGACCGCGCACGATTCGAAGTCGCCCTGCTGCACGTCTTGCGCGGCCAGCAGCTCGCCGCCGCCTGGCACGATCTCGACACCGTGGCGCGCGCCGCGCAGGTCAGCAGCCAAGGGCCGACGGCCAGCCTGTGGTGGCTTGCCCGCGGCGTGTTCGAGGCGCTGGACAACGGCCTGCTCAGCCCCGATCTGGACATCAAGCGTCTGCTCAACCGTCTCAACCTGCAATTGCGCAGCCAGCTCCACGGTCAAACCTCGGCACCGCAGCGTCTGGGGCACGAGTTGACTTTTTTTTGCGCCCAGGCGTTGCACGGCGGCGGCGACCAGGCTGCCGCGGCGCTGCCCGTTCTCGGCGCCATCGACCGCAAGCTGCAGCTGCGCGCGGCGCCGTTTGCCGACTACCACCAAAGCCACTTCGGGCTGATCGACCCGGCGCTGATCCAGCAAGTGCGCAAACGGGTGCAAGCCTTGCGCGACGCCTGGAGCGCGCTGGCCGGGCACACCCAGGCGCACATCGACCCCACGCGCATGGCACGACTGGTCGAGCTGGCGCAATCGCTCAAACAACCGTTGTCCACCCTGGCTTCGGGCAGCGAAAAGCTGGCCGACGCGCTGGCGGCGATGTTCAAACAAATCAGCGCACGCAGCGACTTTCTCACCCCCGAGCGCGCGCTGGACGTGGCCACCTCCATCCTGTTCCTGGAAATCGCTTTCGCCCATTTCCGCCCGGAGGAACAGCGCTTCGTCGAGCGGGCACAAATCCTCGCCCAACGGCTGCAGCAGAGCCTGCAGGGGCTCTCCCCCGACCCGCTGGCCGGCTGGATGGAAGACTTGTTCCGCCAATCGTCGGAAACGCAGACCATGGGCAGTGTGGTGCACGAGCTGCGCGCCGACATGAACACGGTGGAAAAGCTGCTCGACGCCTATTTCCGCGACCCGGCACAAAAGCCCGAGCTAGCCCAGGTGCCGCCGCTGCTGTCGCAAATGCGCGGCGTGTTCTCGGTGCTCGGCGTCGATGTGGCGAGCAACGCGCTGGGCTACCTGCGCAACGAAATCGACGATCTGCTGCGCCCCGACGCCGTGGCCGATGCTGCGCGTTTCGACGCGCTGGCGAGCAATATCGGCGTGCTCGGCTTTTTGGTGGACATGCTGTCCTACCAACCCGAACTGGCCAAAACCTTGTTCGTGTTCGACGACGCCAACAAGACCCTGCGCGCCGTCGTGCCCTCCACGCCGCGCGCAGCCCCGCCGACGCCGCAACAGGACGTCGAACAGGCTGCGCGCCAACTCAAGGAGGAATTGGCGCAGGGTCTGCCCGCAGAACAGGCCGAGCAGCGGCTGGCGCATCTCAGAGAACAGGCCGCCCTGGCTGGCGTGCCAGAGATCCCGGCGCAACTCAGCGCCGAGCTTGGCGCCGCGCCCGAGGCGGCACCAGCCGAGCTGGCTCAGCCGGA
>JBFXEK010000253.1:0-3834 GCA_050180155.1 Thiomonas sp.
TGGCCGGGCGCGATTTCCGCACCACCCACTTGCCGCAGCAATGGGGCTGGCAGGGCAGGGCACGGCGCTGGCAAGGCCTGGCCTTTCCGGCGCTGCGCGGCGCCAATCAACTGCTCAACGCCAGCGGCGTGCTCGCCGCGCTCGAAGCGCTGCAACCGCGGCTGCCCGTGTCGGCGCAGGCGGTGCGCGAAGGGTTTGCCCGCGCCGAGCTGCCGGGGCGCTTTCAGGTACTCGCCGGCCAGCCCACGGTGGTGCTCGACGTCGGCCACAACCCGCACGCCATCGCCGTGTTGGCGCAGAACCTCGACAGTATGGGCTTTTTTCCGTCCACCCATGCCGTGTTCGGGGCGATGGCCGACAAGGACATCGACGGCATGCTGCGCCGCATGCTGCCGTTGGTCGACGTCTGGCACGTCTGCGATCTGCCCACACCACGTGCGGCGCCAGCGCAGGCGCTGGCCGACGCGCTGCGCACGCTGCAGCCGCAAGCGCGTGTCCAGACGCATTCCAACCCGATGCAGGCGTTGACCGCGGCGGCAGCGCAAGCCGACCTGGCCGATAGAATCGTGCTGTTCGGCTCGTTTTACACCGTGGGCGGAGTGTTGCAGCACGGGCTGCCTCGTCTCCACGGCAAGCATCTCGACACCTCCCGGCAATGACTTTCGGCGTTTCCCGCAATTCCGCCCGTCGCTCTCCCACGGACGACACGGCTGACACCCAGAGCCTGGACGCGCTGCGCGCGCGTGCGCGCCGGCGGCTGATCGGCGCCGTGGCGCTGGTGCTTGCTGCGGTCATCGTATTTCCGCTGGTGTTCGACTCCAAACCCAAGCCGGTGCCGTCGAACATCGCGTTGGACATCCCAGCGCAGACCAAGGTGCCGGCGTTGTCGCTGCCGGCTTCCGCGCCGATGCTGGCAACGGCATCAGCCCCTGCTGCCGCGCCAGGCGAACACGCCTTTGCAGCACGCGCTGCCAGCGCACCGCGCGCGGTGCAGCCGCCTGCCGCGTCCAAACCGGCTGCTGTTGCGCCTGCTGCCGCACCCAAGCCAGCGCCAGCGGCGTCCAGGCCGCAGGTCAACGCGGCCCAACCACAGGCCGCTGCTGCGCCTGCCGCAGCCCGGCCTGCGGCCCCGCCGGCGTCTCAAGCCGCGGCCAAAGCCGCCGCTGCACCCAAGGCGGCGCTGCCGGCGCAGCAAAGCAGGGAGCTCGCCAGCGCGCGGCAAGCGCTGGCCGCGCTCGAAGGCAAGACGCCCGAACAGATCTCCCTCGCCCAAGCCGAGGCCGCGCTGGCGCACCCCAGCCGCACTCTGCCGGAAGACGCGGCGCCGTCCAAGACGCGCTACGTCGTGCAGGCCGGCGCGTATGCCGACGCGCACACCGCGCAGACAGTACGCGCCAAAATCGAAAAAGCCGGGCTGGCCACTTACACCCAGGTGGTCGATACGCCGCAGGGCAAGCGCGTGCGCGTGCGCGTCGGGCCGTTTGCCACCCGCGACGCCGCCGAGCGCGCGCTGCACAAGCTGCAGGCTCTGGGCATCGGCGGTGCGGTGCTGACGTTGTGAGCCCGCTCGACGTGTTCGTACTGCTGGTGATGGGCCTGAGCGTGCTCATCAGCGTGCTGCGCGGAGCGGTGTACGAAATCGTCACTCTGCTAGGCTGGATCGGCGGGGTGTGGTTCGCAGCGCATTTCGCCCCCACGATCGGTCACAGGTATTTGCAGGCGATCGACAATGCCGATATGCGGCTGTTGGCGGCGTATGCCATGTGTTTTGTCGTCGTCGTGCTCGGTGCGGGTATCGCGGCATCGCTGTTGCGTCTGCTGCTGCGCGCCACAGGTTTTGGCGTGTTCGACCGCAGCATGGGCGCGCTCATCGGCGTGGTCAAAGGTCTGGCGCTGGTGTTGCTGCTGGTGGCTCTGGCCGCGCAGACGGCGCTGGCGCACAGCGCGATGTGGAAAAACGCCGTACTCATTCCACCGGCGCAATCGCTGCTGGTGTTGTTGCGGCCGTGGCTGCCGGCGGCGTTCGTGCACGCGCTGCCGTCGCGCTGAGCCGTTGACCCGTTTTGTTTCCTGAAAGATCACTCCCATGTGCGGTATCGTCGGTGTCATTTCCCAGCAACCCGTGAATCAACTGCTGTACGACGCGCTGCTGCTGTTGCAGCATCGCGGCCAGGATGCCGCCGGCATCGTCACCGGGCAGGGCAACAAGCTCTACATGCACAAGGCGCGCGGTATGGTGCGCGATGTGTTCCGCACGCGCAATATGCGCTCGCTGCCAGGCAATTACGGCATCGGCCAGGTGCGTTATCCGACTGCGGGCAACGCCGACAGCGAGGAGGAAGCGCAGCCGTTTTACGTCAACGCGCCGTTCGGCCTGGTGCTGGCGCACAACGGCAACCTGATCAACGCCGTGGCGCTGAAAAAAGAGCTGTTCACCGTCGATCACCGCCACATCAACACTGAATCGGATACCGAAGTGCTGATCAACGTGCTGGCGCACGAGCTCGAACGCCGCACCCACGGCCTGCCGCTGTCGGTCGACGACATCTTTACCGCGGTGCGCGCGGTGCACCAGCGGCTGCGCGGATCTTACGCCGTGGTCGCGTTGATCGCCGGCCACGGACTGTTGGCGTTTCGCGATCCCTTCGGCATCCGGCCGTTGTGTTACGGCGTGGGGGCCGAAACGGGTGAAATCATGGTGGCCAGCGAGTCGGTCACGCTCGAGGGTACCGGGTACAAATTCGTCCGCGACGTCGCGCCGGGCGAGGCGATTTTCGTCGATCTGCAGGGGCGGCTGCATTCCGCGCAGTGCGCCGCGACGCAGCAGCTCAACCCGTGCATTTTCGAATACGTCTACCTCGCCCGCCCCGATTCGGTGCTCGACGGCGTGTCGGTCTACCGTGCGCGGCTGCGTATGGGCGAGACGCTGGCGCAGCGGGTGATCTCCACCCTGCCGCCGAGCGAAATCGACGTGGTCATTCCGATTCCCGAATCGAGTCGACCGTCGGCGATGCAGCTCGCGCACAAAATCGGCCGGCCGTACCGCGAGGGTTTTGTCAAAAACCGGTATGTCGGCCGCACCTTCATCATGCCGGGGCAGGCGGTGCGCAAAAAATCGGTGCGGCAAAAGCTCAACGCCATCGGTCAGGAATTCGTTGGGCGCAATGTGCTGCTGGTCGATGACTCGATCGTGCGTGGCACCACGTCGCGCGAAATCGTGCAAATGGCGCGCGAAGCGGGGGCGCGCAAGGTCTACCTGGCCTCGGCAGCGCCGCCGGTGCGCTATCCCAACATCTACGGCATCGACATGCCCACCGCGGCCGAACTCGTTGCGCACAACCGTAGCGTCGAAGAGGTGCGCCAAATCATCGGCGCCGACGTGCTGATCTACCAGGATCTGGATGCGATGAAAAGGGTGATCCGCGAACTCAACCCGGCGATTGCCGAATTCGAGGCGTCGTGCTTCGACGGCTGCTACATCGCCGGTACTTTGCCGCCGGACGCGCTGCCGCCGTTCGCCGACGGCGCAGCCGCGCCGCCTACGGGCCGTCTCAGCCTGCAAAACGAGCAGGAGACATCGGCATGAGCGACGACGTTTCTTCGAGTCCCGACGAACCGCTTGGCCTGGACACGCTGGCCGTACGCAAAGCGCTGCCGCGCAGCCAGTACGGTGAGCACAGCGAGGCGCTGTTTCTCACCAGCAGTTTCGTTCACCCCGATGCGCAAACCGCGGCGCGGCGGTTTGCCGGTGAGGAGGAGGGCTTCGTCTATTCGCGCTTTTCCAACCCCACGGTAGCCAGTTACGAGCAACGTCTGGCTGCGCTCGAAGGCACG
>JBFXEK010000254.1:0-3827 GCA_050180155.1 Thiomonas sp.
CGGCGAGCAACGCTGCGGCGGGCACCGCGCTGTCTTGCGCCTGCAGCGCGGGCAGCGGCTGCCACTGCGCGTAGGCGGCTGACGTTTGTGCTGAAGACGGCTTGGGGGGAGGGCGATCGGCGAACGCCAGATCCAGACTGATCGGCCGTTGCGGTTTGGCCAGGACTGACGCCGCCGGCCGGGCGATGCCGGCAGCGGGCCTGCACCCTGCCGCCTGCGCCAGCGCCTGCTCCACCGCGTGGCGCACCGCCTGGTGCACGGCCGCAGCGTCGCGAAAGCGCACTTCGGATTTGGCCGGATGGACATTGACATCGACCAACTCGGCGGGCAAGTCGAGCAAAAGTGCATACTGCGGCTGCAATGCGGCGTGCAGCACATCGGCATACGCCGCGCGCACGCCGTGCGCCACGGTGCGGTCGCGCACCCAGCGGCGGTTGACGACAATGTGCTGCCCATCGCTGCGCCCTCGCGCGGCGCTGGGTTGGCCGACCAGGCCGCGGATCGACAGCGGACCGGCACGGGTCTGTAGCGGCAGGGCGTGCGCGCCGAACGCTTCGCCCAGCACGTCGGCAACACGCTGTAAGCCCAGTTCGGACGTGTCACGATCGAAGTGCAGTTTGAGCTGGCCGTCGTGCCACAGCCGCAGCGCCACGCCGGGGTGTGACAAGGCGATGCGCTTGAACACCTCGACGCACCAAGCGTATTCGGTGGCTGGCGACTTGAGAAATTTGCGCCGTGCGGGCATGTCGAAAAACAGCTGTCGCACGGTCACTCGCGTTCCCGTCTGCGCCGCGGTCGGTTGCACCGGCCCAGCCTGCCCGGCGCGGGCGTGGATCATGGCGCCAGCGGCATCGGCGCGTCGGCTGAGGATTTCGATTTCCGCCACCGCGGCCATCGCCGCCAGCGCCTCGCCGCGAAACCCTAGATGCGCGGCGTGCTGCAATTCGTCGAGGTTGGCGATTTTGCTCGTGGCGTGGCGCTGCAGCGCCAGCGGCAACTCCTCTGCCGGGATGCCACAGCCGTCGTCTTCGACTTGTACGCTGGCCAAACCGCCTTGTTCCAGCCGCACGGTGATGGCCGTCGCCCCGGAGTCGATGGCGTTGTCGAGCAATTCGCGCAGCGCCGACGCCGGCCTGTCGATGACCTCACCGGCGGCAATCTGGCTGATGAGCACGTCCGGTAATGGACGGATCGGACGTTGGGGTTGCACCGCTGGGAAGGTCGCGGGCTCGGCCCCGCTGGGCAAAAGAAGGGACATCTGCGCTGAGTATACTTGGCGCGGCTTGCACCGCCGCGGCCGGACGCGGCGGCTGGCCGGGTTTGTGTTTGCGCTGCCTGGAGCGCGCTCGATGAGCACTCAGTGAGCGCTCAGTTTGCGGCGGCAGCATTTCATTTCTCTGTGTGTCCCGCATCGCCGGCAGGAGCCGGCCGTCATCTGCCCACCCCTGTCCTGCCGTATGGATCTGCACACCGTCGTCGACCTCATTTTGCACTTCGATGTGCACCTGGCGCAGTTCATCTCGGCTTACGGGCCGTGGGTGTACGGGCTGCTGTTCGGCATCGTGTTCATCGAAACCGGATTGGTGGTCATGCCGTTTTTGCCCGGCGACTCGATGTTGTTCGTCGTCGGCGCGTTCGCCGCTTCGGGCAGTTTGAGCCTGTTTGGCGTGATGGCTGTGCTGTGGCTCGGCGCGGTGCTCGGCGACAGCCTGAACTATCAGATCGGCAAGGCCATCGGGCACAAAGTGTTTTCCTGGCCGGATTCGCGCTGGTTCAACCGCCGCGCTTTCGACAAGGCGCATGCGTTCTACGAAAAATACGGCGGCATCACCATCGTTGCCGCGCGTTTCATGCCGTTCATCCGCACGTTTGCGCCGTTCGTCGGCGGGGTGGCTGAGATGTCTTACGGCAAATTTCTTGCCTACAACATGCTCGGCGCGACGCTGTGGGTCGGCGTGCTCGTGCTCGCGGGCTATCTGTTTGGCAATATCCCTTGGATCAAGCACAACCTGGGAATGATGACGCTGGGCATCATCGTCGCCTCGCTCATGCCGGCGCTGTGGGGGTGGTGGAGAACGCGGCGGCGGTCGGTGGCGGCGTGACCTGCGCGGCTGTAGGCGTTTGCTTTCATTGCAACGTGCCGCGCAGCAGGCCGACGGCCACACCTTCGATGGCAAACGGCTGGTCGGGGTCGACACGGATCGGGGCGAAATCGGGGTTGGCGGCGAGGAGTTCGATGTGCTGCCCGCGGATCGACAGGCGCTTGACCGTGACGTCGTCACCGAGGCGGGCAACGACGATCTGGCCGTTGCTTGCGGTCTGGCAGCTTTTGACCGCGAGCAGGTCGCCATCGAGAATGCCGGCGTCGCGCATGCTCATGCCGCGCACCTTGAGCAGGTAATCCGGGCGCGAGGCGAACACGGCCGGGTCGACGGCCACACTGTGCTCGACATGCTCCTGTGCCAGAATGGGCTGGCCCGCAGCCACGCGGCCCACCAGCGGCAGGCAGAGCTGCTCGGCTCCGGGCAGGGCGAGCTGCCTCGCGGCGTCGTTCCACGCCACGCCCGCTGCCGCTGCCCGCTGGCGCTGTGGGGCGACGATACGGATGCCGCGCGATGCCCCCGGCGTCAATTCGATGACACCTTTGCGTGCCAGGGCCTGCAAATGGTCTTCCGCAGCGTTGGCCGAGCGAAATCCCAGACGCGCGGCGATTTCCGCGCGCGTCGGCGGGTAGCCGACCTCGTGCACCGAGGCATGGATGAGGTCGAGGATTTGCTGCTGGCGCGTCGTCAGCTTGGAAACGGGGCGGCGCATGGACGGTCTCCGTGAAGGCACAATGCATGAACTGTGAGGGCAGCGCAGCTGCAAGCGCTCGCCGATGCGCGCATGGTACGGATCGGCGCCAGGCTGGCTGCCCTTCCAGCTTGATGATTTTTACAGCACTGTAAATCACAACAGCTTTTGTGCAAAGGATTTCGCCATGTCAGCGCCGTTGTCTGTTGCAAGATTGCCCGAAATCGCCGTACTCGGCACCGGCGGCACGATTGCCGGCGCCGCCACCGGCGACCCGAGCCTGCCCGGTTATGCCGCTGGGGTGCTGGGCATTGGCGAGCTGTTGCAAAAAATTCCATCGCTGTCGCAGTGGGCCCGCATCCACACCGAGCAAGTGGCGAACATCGACAGCAAGGATATGGATGCCGCGCTCTGGTCGCGCCTGGCTGAGCGCGTGGCGCACTGGCTGGAGCAGCCGCAGGTGGCGGGCTGCGTCGTCACCCACGGCACCGACACGCTGGAGGAAACCGCGTATTTTCTGCATCTAGTACACCGCAGCGACAAACCAGTGGTGTTGACCGCGGCGATGCGTCCGGCCACCGCGCTCGACGCCGACGGGCCGCAAAATCTGCTCGATGCGCTACGTGTCGCAGCCGACCCGCAATCGCGTGGGTTAGGAGCGGTCTGCGTGCTGCACGGCAGGGTGCATGCGGCACGCGACGTTGTCAAAATCAGCACCCACGCCGTCGACGCGTTCGGCTCCGGCGAACCCGGCGCGCTGGGCGAACTCATCGGCCCGCAGATGCGGCTGTGGCGCCGGCCGAGCGCCGAAGCGGGGGCGCCGTTTGCCGTGCCTGAGGCGCCGCTTTGGCCGCGGGTGGACATCGTGCTCAGCCACGCCGGGGCGGATGGCAGCGTGGTGCGGGCGCTGCTGGCCGCATCCGTGCAACCTGCGTTGCGCGGCTTGGTCGTCGCCGGCACGGGGGGCGGCACGGTGCATGCGCGCCTGGACGCGGCGCTGCAACAAGCCAAAGCGCAAGGCGTGCGGGTGGAAG
>JBFXEK010000255.1:0-3824 GCA_050180155.1 Thiomonas sp.
CTGCGACTGACGCAAAAAGTCGATGTCTTCCTCGGGGAAATCGAGCGTGGCCTCGACCAGCAGGCGCAATTCGACGAGTTGCGCCGCCAGTGTGTGCACCGCCTGCGACAATTCACCGGCCAGAGCGCGTGTGGCGCTGCGGGCCGCCGCTTCGGTGCTGGCGTCGATCAGGTCGGCAACGCTTTCGGCCTGCGCCAGATCGAGCTTGCCGTTGAGAAACGCGCGGCGGGTGAATTCCCCCGGCTGCGCCAGGCGCAGCCCGTCGTCGCGGCCGAGTTCGAGCACCCTAGCCAGCAGCAGTTGCAGCACCACCGGGCCGCCGTGGATCTGCAGCTCGAGCACATCCTCGCCGGTGTACGAATGCGGCGCGGGAAAAAACAGCGCCAGCCCCTGATCGATGACCTCGCCATGCGCGTCGGTGAACGGCAGGAACGTGGCATGACGTGGCATCAGCTCGCGGCGGCAGACCGCCAGCATCAAGCCGCGCAACGATCGCCCCGAGGCGCGAACGATGCCCACGGCGCCACGCCCGGGCGCCGTGGCGATGGCAACGATCGGATCGGCGTCGAGCGCCAGCGGGTTCATCTTGCCGCGCCGCAGCGCCTCAGCCGCGGCTCATTTCGCCGGAGCATCGGCGAGCACGGCAACGCCCATTTTTTTGTTGATGAACCATTGCTGCGCGATCGACGTGGTGTTGTTGGTCAGCCAGTACAGCACCAACCCGGCGGGAAAGAAAAAAAACATGATGGAAAACGCCGCGGGCATGATCCACATCAGCTTGGCCTGCATCGGATCGGGCGGCGTCGGGTTGAGTTTGACCTGCAAAAACGAGGTCGCGGTCATGATCGCCGGCAGGATGTAGTAAGGGTCTTTGGCCGACAGGTCGTGAATCCACAAAATCCACGGCGCGCCGCGCAGCTCGACGCTGGACAGCAGCACCCAGTACAGCGCGATGAACACCGGGATTTGGATGACGATGGGCAGACAGCCGCCCAGCGGGTTGATTTTTTCCTTGCGGTACAACTCGACCATTGCCTGGTTCATTTTTGCCTGGTCGTCTTTGTACTGCTCGCGCAAAGCATTGATCCTGGGTGCCACCGCCTTCATCCGCGCCATGCTCTTGTAGCTGGCGGCGGTGAGCGGGAAAAACGCCAGCTTGATCAGGAGGGTGAGCACGATGATCGACCATCCCCAGTTCTGCACCACTTTGTGGATGACTTCGAGCAGCCAGAAAATCGGCTTGGCCAAAATGGTCACCCAACCGTAGTCTTTGACCAATTCGAGTCCCGGTGCGAGCGCGCCTAGCGTGCTTTCCAGCTCGGGGCCAACGAACAATTTGGCATCGGTGGTGATGCTCTTGCCCGGTGCGATTTGCGGCAACGGCTGGATCACCCCCACCGCATACAGGTTGTCGCCGAGCTTGCGCGCGTACAGATCGCGCGGACCGTCGTACGGCTGCGGCACCCAGGCCGAAACGAAATAATGCTGGATCATCGCCACCCAGCCGCTATCGGCCTTTTTCGGCGCTTCGTTGACTTTCAGATCCTTGAATTCGAACTTCTGGAATTTATTCGCGTTGTCGTAATACGCCGGGCCGGTATAGGTGTGATAGAAATGCGATTCGTCCCCCGGCGGGGTGTTGCCGTCGCGCACGATCTGCATGTACATCTGCGGGCTGACCGGCGCCGTGCCCGTATTGGTGATGGTGTTTTGCACGTTCACCACATAGCTGTCGCGGGTGAAGGTGTAGGTCCGCTGAAGCCGCACCCCACCCAGGTCGGGAGACACCAACGTGACCTGCAGGGTTTTGCCCGCACCCAGCTCGCGCGGCCCGGGCAAGACCGTCATTTCGGTTTCGTGATTGGGAAAATCACCGCCGATCAAGCCGGACTGCGCCATGTATTTGTTGCTCGCCGTGTCGTCGAACAACACCACGTGCTTGCCCGGCTCGGTCCGGCTGTCGTACTTGAGCAGCTTGGCGTAGACCAGATTGCCGCCGCGAGAGGAAATCTTCACCTCCAGCAAGTCGGTGCGAACCGTCACCAATTGCGCTGCCGGTTGACTCGCTGCTGCCGGCGCCGTCGGCGCTGCGGCTGCCGCCCCGGCAGGCACTGCGGCGCTCGATACCGCCTGCGGTACGGCTGGAGCGGCGGCGCTGGCAGTGTGCGCTGGATGCGCCGGTGGAGTGCCGAACAAATCCGTCTCGCCGTTGTAGCGCAGCCAGGAGTTGTACAGAAAAATCATCGACATGGTGAAAACCACCCAGAGGACCGAACGGCGGAGATCCATACGCAAATCCTGTTGTTGTGATGCAAAGCGCCCGGACAGCTCAGGGCTTGGAAGACTGCGACGGGGCGACCTGCTGGGGCCCATGTCCCCCGCCCGTCTGCAACGGTGAAGACCCTTTATTGTGCACGGCCTGCGGTGACGGCTGCGCGGCAGCGACCGCCGCTTCCAAGCCGGCAGACGCCTGCAGCGCATCGTCGCGCTGCCGCCAGGGCGCCCAGGTGAAACGCGCCGGCACCGGGTCATGCCCGCCTTCGCACCAAGGATGGCATCGCAAAATGCGCGCCGCCCCCAAATACGTCCCGGCGGCAGCGCCATGCCGCTCCAGCGCCTCGATGGTGTACGCCGAACACGACGGGTAGAAGCGGCACTGCCCACCCACCCAGGGGCTGAGCAGGAGTCGGTACACCCGCACCAGGCCGATCAGCAGCCGCTTCATCGCTCCTCCTGCACCGCGACGCAGACCGTGCGTTCGATCCAATCCTGCAGCAAAGCGTTCACCGCCTGCCTGACATACGCAAGCAGCGCAGGAGAACTCGCGCTATGGAAGTCCGCGGGGAGGCTGCGCGTCAAACGCAGCATCAGCACCGGTGCGCGCATCACCGCCGAGCCCGGCAACTGCAGTTGCCGCAGACTTTGGCGCATCACCCGTTTGATCAGGTTGCGCCGCACCGCGGCTTTGCAGAATTTTTTCGGGATCACCAGCCCCAGCCAGCAGGTCTGGGCCACGGCGTCAAGGCTGCTCCACTCGGCCGGTGCGGGGCGGTAGTGCAGGCGAAACTCAGCGTATTGCACGTAGCGGGAGGCAAAACAGGCGGCAAACGCATCGGGTTGCCGCAACATGGCCAGTTGCATGGCGCGACCTCGTCGGCGCAATTCGTCGATCACCGGCACAGCGGGCCGGCGCAGGCCGGCTCAAGCCGCAACCGGCAGGCTGCCCGCCCGCTGGCCGCGAGCAAGGCAAACATCGAAAAACAGCCCGCTCCAGCCTCAGACCGCCAGGCGTTTGCGCCCTTTGGCACGGCGCGCGTTGATCACGGCGCGGCCACCGCGGGTTTTCATCCGCACGAGAAAGCCGTGGGTGCGCTGCCGACGGGTTTTGGAAGGTTGATAAGTCCGCTTCATGATATTGACCTCAATAAAACAGCTAAATCTTAAATAAACCGCAAAACAGCCTACTTTTCTACCGTTTTTAACAAAAACTGCCCGTTTCGCAAACGACGGTGAAACCACCGGCAGTCAAAAGAAAAAGCTCTCTATTGCACTCAATAACCCTGCCGTTGTCAATTTTTTCGGCAAAGACCCCGCAAGGTCGCAGGTTCTACGCCGCCATCGACCGGCAGGCGATGGCACGACTAGCCAGCCAGCGTTGGCCTATATCGGAGCACAAACTGTGGATAACTTCGGCGGCGGAGTTAAACTGAACGACCCGCGCGCAGCGGCCGAGCGTCTTGTAGCTGCAGCACAACCGTGCAGCTCCGGCGGCCCCCTGCGCGCCGCGCCGCGCTGCCGCACGCGCCCGTGCAAATTGGCAACCA
>JBFXEK010000256.1:0-3807 GCA_050180155.1 Thiomonas sp.
CGTGTGCTCTTCCGATCTCTTTGCGGTTAGAATTGATCTTTTAACCTTCACGACGCGAAATGGTTTCTTTCGCGCTCGCATGTTTTTGATAGGAAACTGCAATGGCTGTTGCTGATCTGAACAAGGCGAAAATCATCGCCGACAATGCCCGCAGCGCGGGGGATACCGGGTCTGCCGAGGTGCAGGTGGCGCTGCTGACGGCGCGCATCAACGAACTGACCGATCACTTCAAGACGCATGTCAAAGACCATCACGGTCGCCGTGGCCTGCTCAAAATGGTGAGTCGCCGTCGCAAGCTGCTCGACTATCTCAAAGACAAGGACGTCGACCGGTATCGTGCATTGATCGCCAAGCTCAGCTTGCGCAAATAAGATCCCATGCTGCAAGAACGCCTGTGTGGAGTTGTCGGCACAGGCGTTTTTTGTGTTTGGGCAAGAGTTTTCGTGGGCGGTGTGACCCGTGTCATTCCACCGGCGTGTCGGTTGACCGGGCGTCGCTGGAATGGCATCACTCCGCCGTTGGGTTCAATGGGCGCGTGCCGGTGAGCGGCACGGCGCGCGAAGCGCTGATCGCAGCGGTCGCGGCCAGGGCGCCGACAAGGAGTCAGTCATGTTCAACAAAGTCGTCAAAACGTTCCAGTGGGGCCGCCATCAGGTCACGATGGAAACCGGCGAAATCGCGCGTCAGGCCAGCGGTGCGGTGCTGCTCAATATGGGCGACACCGTGGTGCTGGCGACGGTCGTCGGTGCGCGCAATGCCAAGCCGGGGCAGGATTTTTTCCCGCTGACCGTCGATTACATCGAAAAAACCTATGCTGCTGGGCGGATTCCTGGGGGGTTTTTCAAACGTGAGGGCCGGCCGAGCGAAAACGAGACGCTGACGTCGCGCTTGATCGACCGCCCGATCCGGCCGTTGTTTCCCGACGGTTTTTTCAATGAAGTGCAGGTGGTCGTGCACGTGTTGTCGATCAACCCAGAGGTCGATGCCGACATCCCGGCGCTGCTCGCGTCGAGTGCGGCGCTGGCGGTGTCCGGGTTGCCGTTCAACGGTCCGGTCGGCGCCGCGCGTGTGGGCTACATCAACGGCGAGTTCGTGCTCAACCCCAGCCGTAGCGAATTGGCCAACAGTCGCCTGGATCTGGTGGTGGCGGGCACCGAAGCCGCGGTGCTGATGGTCGAAAGCGAGGCCGATCAGTTGCCCGAAGAGGTGATGCTCGAAGCGGTGATGTTCGGCCACGCGCAGTTCCAGGCGGCCATCGAGGCGATTCACGAGCTCGTGCGCGACGGCGGCAAACCGGCGTGGGATTGGACTCCGCCGGAAAAAGACCAGGCGCTGATCGACCGTATTCAATCGCTAGTCGGTGAGGATTTGCGTGCGGCGTACAAAATCACGCAAAAGCAGGCGCGCACCCAGGCGCTGCGCGACGCTGCGGCCAAGGCGCACGCCGGTCTGGCCGAGGCCGGGGTGGAAGTCGATGCGGCCAAGGTCGATGGCATCCTGTTCGACCTGGAGGCGCGCATCGTGCGCGACCAGATCCTGGCCGGCGAGCCACGGATCGACGGCCGCGACACCCGCACCGTGCGCCCGATCAGTATCCGCACCTCGGTGCTGCCGCGTACCCACGGCAGCGCGCTGTTCACCCGCGGCGAGACGCAGGCGCTGGCCGTGGCGACTTTGGGCACCGATCAGGATGCGCAGATCATCGACGCCCTCGGCGGCGAATACCGCGACCGCTTCTTGCTGCACTACAACATGCCGCCGTTCGCCACCGGCGAGACGGGGCGCGTGGGCAGCCCCAAGCGGCGCGAAATCGGCCACGGCCGCCTGGCCAAGCGCGCGCTGCTGGCGGTGCTGCCGAGCAAGGACGAGTTCGCCTACACCATGCGGGTGGTGTCGGAAATCACCGAGTCCAACGGCTCGTCGTCGATGGCCTCGGTGTGCGGCGGCTGCCTGGCGCTGCTCGACGCCGGTGTGCCGCTGAAGGCGCACGTGGCCGGCATCGCGATGGGGCTGATTAAGGAAGGCAACCGTTTTGCCGTGCTCACCGACATCCTCGGTGACGAAGATCACCTCGGCGACATGGACTTCAAGGTCGCCGGCTCGGCCACCGGCGTCACCGCGCTGCAGATGGACATCAAAATCCAGGGCATCACCCGCGAGATCATGCAGGTGGCGCTGGCGCAGGCGCGCGAGGCGCGGCTGCACATCCTGGGCATCATGCAGCAGGCGGTCAGCGGTGCGCGTGAAGAGGTGTCGCAATTCGCTCCGCGTCTGTACACGCTGAAAATCAATCCCGAGCGCATCCGTGACGTCATCGGCAAGGGCGGGGCGACGATTCGCGCGCTCACCGAGGAAACCGGCACGCAGATCAATATCGCCGAAGACGGCACCATCACCATTGCTTCGACCGATGCGGCCAAGGCCGAGGTGGCGCGCCAGCGCATTCTCGACATCACCGCCGAGGTCGAGGTGGGGCAGGTGTACGACGGCACCGTGGTCAAGATCCTGGACTTCGGCGCGCTGGTCAACGTACTGCCGGGCAAGGATGGGCTGTTGCACATTTCGCAAATCGCCAACGAACGCATCAACAAGGTCAGCGACTATTTGCAAGAAGGCCAGAAGGTGCGGGTCAAGGTGATCGAAACCGACGACAAAGGCCGCTTCCGCTTGTCGATCAAGGCGCTGCTGGGCGAGGAGGCCACCGCCGCCTTCGCCCAGGCCGATCTGCCGGGAGCCGCGGAGCCGCAAATCGAGCAGGGCACCTGAATTTGTCTGTGGCGAGATGCGCGCGATCGAAATTTCCCAGCCTGGCGGCCCTGAAGTGCTGCGCATGGCCGACAGGCCGGTGCCGCAACCCGTGGCGGGACAGGTGCTGCTGCGCGTGCTGGCGTTCGGCATCAATCGGCCCGATGTGCTGCAGCGCCGTGGGCTGTACCCGCCGCCCGCGGGGGAATCGGACATCCCTGGCCTGGAGGTTTGCGGGCAGATCGTCAGTGGCGACCTCGCAGCCAGCGATCTGCGCCTGGGCGATGTGGTCTGCGCCCTGGTTGCTGGTGGAGGTTATGCCGAATATTGCGTGGCTCCGATCGGGCAATGCCTGCCACTGCCCGCTGGCCTGTCGCCCGAGCAGGGCGCGGCACTGCCGGAAACGTTGTTCACGGTGTGGCACAACGTGTTCGAGCGCGGCCGTCTGCAGCCCGGTGAGGTGCTGCTGGTGCAAGGCGGTAGCAGCGGCATCGGCACCATGGCGATCCAGGCTGCGGCCGCCAGCGGTGCGCGGGTCATCGCCACTGCCGGGTCCGAGACGAAATGTGCCGCATGCCGTGAGCTCGGCGCTGAACTGGCGATCAATTACCACACGCAGGATTTCGTCGAGGCGACCTTGGCGCACACGGCGCAGCGAGGTGTCGATGTGGCCCTCGACATGGTGGCTGGCAGCTATATCGCGCGGGAACAACGCTGTCTGGCCGAAGATGGACGGCTGGTCGTCATCGCCGTGCAAGGCGGAACGCAGGCGCAGATCGACGCGGCCCTGCTGATGCGCAAGCGGCAAACGCTCACTGGCTCGACGCTGCGCAACCGCAGCGTCGAATTCAAAAGCGCCATCGCCGGCGCTCTGCGCCGTACCGTCTGGCCGTGGATCGAACAGGGCCGGCTACGCCCAGTGATCGACACGGTGTTCCAGGCCGACGACATCGTGCAGGCGCACCAGCGTATGGAGCAGGGCGGGCACATTGGCAAGCTGGTGGTACGCTGGAACTGATGGGCAGGCTGGTTTTGATTGTTTGATTTTGGAGTGAAGACCAT
>JBFXEK010000257.1:0-3806 GCA_050180155.1 Thiomonas sp.
AGCGCCGCGGCCTGACGCCGCCGCGCCGCGCCACCGCGTGACCGTGGACGCCCGCTACTGGGCGCAGGTGTACACGCCGCTGGCGCAGGCGGTGCTGTGGGTCGCGCGGCAGGCCGGGCGCATCCAGCAGGGCAAGATCTCGGTCTACCTGCTCTACAGTTTCCTCACCCTGCTGGTGTTGCTGATGGTGGTGATCCGATGACGGCGTCCGGAGTGTTCGTCCAGTTGCTCGCCGTGCTGCTGTCGGTGCTGCTGGCGCCGCTGTTTTCCGGCTGGGTGATGCAGTGCCGCGCCTGGCTGTCCAACCGCAGCGCGCCGCCGCTGTGGCAACCGTACGCGCGCATCGCCAAGCTGCTGCGCAAGGACGCCGTGCTCGCCACCGACGCCACCGCGCTGTTTCGCGCCGTGCCGTACATCGTGTTCGGCAGCATGGTCGCCGCCGCGGCGATCATTCCGTCGCTGTCGACCGACCTGCCGTTCGCGCAGGCGGCCGACGTCATCGCGCTGGTCGGGCTGTTCGCTCTGGCACGGGTGTTCATCGCGCTGGCCGGCATGGACATCGGCACCGCCTTCGGCACCCTGGGGTCGCGGCGCGAAATGCTCGTGGGCTTTCTCGCCGAGCCGGCGCTGCTGATGGTGGTGTTCACCTCGTCGCTGATCACCGGCAGCACGCTGCTGCCGACGATTGCCGAGGCGCTGCAATCGCACCAGCTCGCGCTGCACGCCAGCCTGGCGTTCGCCGCGGTGGCTTTCGTCATGGTGCTGCTGGCGGAAAACGCGCGCATTCCGGTGGACAACCCGACCACGCACCTGGAGCTGACCATGATCCACGAGGCCATGGTGCTCGAATACTCGGCGCGGCACCTGGCGCTGATCGAGTGGGCCAGCAGCCTCAAGCTGTTCAACTACGCCTGCATCGGTTTCGCCCTGTTCCTGCCGTGGGGCATGGCCAACCGCGCCGACGGTCTGCTGTGGCTGCTGCCGGCGCTGCCGCCGCTGCTGCTCAAGCTGGCCGCAGCCGGCCTGGGTATCGCGCTGATCGAAACGCTCAGCGCCAAGCTGCGCATCTTCCGCGCGCCGGAATTTCTCGCCACCGCGTTTTTGCTCGCCGTGCTCGGCGTGCTGGTGCGGTTGATGCTGGCGCATTGAGGAGACCGCCGTGGCCGTGAACCTGCTGCCTGCCCCTGCCGTCCAGCCTGCCGCGGCTGCGACCTCCGCGGCGATCGCGCCGCTGGTGAGCCTGCCGCTGGCGGTGCAGATCATTCACCTGTGCGCCGCGTTGTTGCTGCTGCTGTCGTTTGCCATGCTGGCGCAGCGCCGGGTGGTCAACCTGGTCAACCTGTTCGCCGCGCAGGGCGCGCTGCTGGTGGTCAGCGCCGCGGTGGTCGGCTGGTCCACGCAGCAAAGCGAGCTGTACCAGTCGGCGGCGTTCACCCTGCTGATCAAGGTCATCGTGCTGCCTTGGGTGCTGCACAAGCTCATCGAGCGCTTGCAGGCGCAATGGGACGTGGAAACCTTGGTCAACATCCCGACGCTGCAGCTCATCGGCATCGTGCTGGTGATTTTCGCCTTCGTCGTCGCGCAGCCGATCGCGCAGTTCACCGGGGCGAATATGCGCGGGGTGCTGGGCATCGCGCTGGCGCTGGTGCTGCTGGCGTTTTTGATGATGATCGTGCGGCGCAAGGCCATCGCCCAGGTGGTGGGCTTTTTGTCGATGGAAAACGCGCTGCTGTTCGCCGCCACCAGCGCCACGCAAGGCATGCCGATGGTCGTCGAGTTGGGCATTGGGCTGGACGTGCTCGTCGGCGTGTTCGTGCTGGGCATTTTCTTTTTCCAGATCCGCGAGCAGTTCGACAGCCTGGACCTGCAGCACATGGAATCGCTCAAAGAGGACTGAATGGAACTGCTGCTGGCCGTGCTCGTCATCCCGCTGGCAGGCGGTGCGCTGCTGGCGCTGTGGGGCAGCCGCCCGGTCGCCCCGGCGATCAACGTCGTCGCCAGCGCCGCGACGTTCGCCGCGGCCTGCGCGCTGACGCTGCAGGTCATCGTCAGCGGGCCGATGCAGGTGCTGGGCGGGCAGTTTTTCATCGACCCGTTCAACGTCTTTCTCGTCGCTCTCACCAGCTTCGTCGGCCTGACCACGGCGATTTTTTCCCGCCCGTACATGCGCATCGAGCAGGATCGCGGGCGGGTCAGCGCGGCGCGGCTGCGGCTGTACCACAGCATGTACCAGCTGTTCATGTTCACCATGCTGCTGGCGCTGACGACCAACAACCTGGGCATTCTGTGGGTGGCGATGGAGGCGGCCACGCTGTCGACCGTGCTGCTGGTGTCGCTGTACCGCACCAAGGCCAGCCTGGAGGCGGCGTGGAAATACTTCATCCTCTGCGGCGTGGGTATTGCGCTGGCGCTGTTCGGCACCGTGCTGCTGTACTTCGCCGCCGAGCGCGTGCTCGGCAGCGAGGGCATGAACGCGCTGCTGTGGACGCATCTGGATGCGGTCAAGTCGCGGCTGGAGCCGGGCATCGTCGGCATCGCCTTTGTCTTTCTGCTCGTCGGCTACGGCACCAAGGTCGGGCTGGCGCCGCTGCACAGCTGGCTGCCCGACGCCCACGCCGAGGGGCCCACGCCGGTGTCGGCGGTGCTCTCCGGGCTGCTGCTCAACGTCGCGCTGTACGCCGTGATGCGCGGCAAGGCGCTGGTCGAAGGCAGCCTGCACGCCGCCTGGCCGGGGCAGATGCTCATGGCCTTCGGTCTGCTGTCGGTGCTGGTGGGCGCGCTGCTGATCTGGCGGCAAAAAGACGTCAAGCGCATGTTCGCCTACTCGTCGATCGAGCACATGGGCATCATCACTTTCGCCTTCGGCATGGGCGGGCCGGTGGCCAACTTCGCCGCGCTGCTGCACATGACCGGCCACGCGCTGACCAAGAGCGCCATCTTCTACACCACCGGCCATGCGTCGCAAAAGGCGCACAGCCAGCGCATCGACGCCATCACCGGCCTGCGCGAAGTGTCGCCGCCGCTGGGCTGGGGGTTGATGATGGGCGTGCTGGCCATCGTCGGCATGCCGCCGTTTAGCGTGTTCGCCAGCGAATTCCTCATCCTCACCACGGCGATGCAGCAGCAGCCGTGGGCCACGCCGATTCTGCTCGCCGGGCTGGGGGTGGCGTTCGGCGCGCTGTTCCTGCGCACCCAGGGCATGGTGTTCGGCCGCAGCACGCTGCAACGCCTGCCGCATTCGCCCAATATGCTGCCGGTGTTCGTCCACCTGGCGCTGGTGCTGCTGTTGGGCTTTTGGATTCCGCCCTTCCTCGTCGGCTGGTGGCACCTGGCGGCAAAAATGATCGGGGCCTGAGCATGCAAATCGCTCGCTGTCTGCTCGCTGCGCTGACGCATCACCGGGTCGATGCGCTGCAATGGGAGGCGCTGGCGCAGCAATTGCAGCAGCGCGGCGCGCGGCTGTTCACGCTGTGGGCTGCCGCTGGCGAAGACGGCGGGCAGTCGCTGTACGCGCTGTGGCTCGACGGCGGCGCGCTCACCCTGGCGCAGCACGACCTGCCCGCAGGCGTGACGCACTACCCCGGGCTGCACACCCTGTTTCCTGCCGCCGACCGGCTGCAGCGCGCGCTGCGCGACATGAACGGCTTGCAGGCGCTGGGCATGGACGCCAGGCCGTGGCTGCGCCACACCGCCTGGCCGGCGCGGCAGCACCCGCTGCGCGACGCGCATCTGGACGTGCCGGCGTGCGGACAGATCGAGGCCGACGCCTACGCCTACGTCCCGGTCGACGGCGAGGGCGTGCACGA
>JBFXEK010000258.1:0-3777 GCA_050180155.1 Thiomonas sp.
CTGGGCGGTGTGCGCTTTTCTCTTGGCGGTAGTTCGACCGAGGCCGAGGTCGATGCCGCACTCGCTGCGCTAAAGCAGCATGTCGTGCCGCTTTTGCATTCCGAATACGGCCAGGTAGGCAGCGCCGTGGCCACCCATTGACAACCCCCCACGAAAGACACCATGAAAGTCATGATCCGCAAAAACGCCGCTGGCCAGCTCGTCGCCTATGTGCCGAAAAAAGACCTGGAAGAAGCCATCGTGTCGCAGCAGCACCCCCATCTGTGGGGCGGCTCGGTGACGCTGGCCAATGGCTGGACCTTGGAGTTGCCGCAAATGGCCGAGCAGACCCGGCTGCCGGTCACGGTCGAGGCGCGAAAAGTTGTTGGAGAGTGATCCCAATGGATGCCGACGATCTTCAATTGGCCTGTACCTTGGCCGATTCGGCGCCAGACACCCGCGCTGCGGTCACGGCGCTGCGCCAGTGCTTTCCCGCGTTGCGCGTGAGCGCAGTGGATGCGGCCGACATGCGCGGTCAGCCTATAGCCGCGCAAGGTCGCTTGCGTACCTTGTGGCTGGGGAGCACCGACGGGCACTGCTGGCATATCACGACCGATCCGTCCCGGGCCGCCGCACTGTTCGTCGGCGAGGTGGGGGCGGCATGAACGCGCCGCTCGTCTCGCGGCGCAAAGCGCGCAAGGACAATAGATGAATCCAACTCCGGACGACGACTGGATCGCACTGAGCGAACCCGACATCGGTGAGGTCGAGAACGAAGTGGTGCAGGCGGCGCTGCGAGCGCCCCATGTGGGCGACGGTCCGTTTGTCATGCGTTTCGAATCGGCCTTTGCCGAATGGGTCGGTCGCGGCCATGCAGTGGCAACGGCCAGCGGTGCGCTCGGCGCCCTGCTGGCACTGCGCGCGCTACGCATCGGCGCTGGCGACGAGGTCATCGTCCCCGCCTACGGCTGGCACCAACTGGCACATGCCGTGAATTGGGCCGGGGCGACCCCGGTTTGCGCCGATATCGATTACTGGACCGGGTGTCTCAGTGCGTCGCGCGCAGCGTCGCAGATCACCCCGCGTACCAAGGCGATCCTGGCCGGGAATACCAACGGCCACCCGGCGCAGTGGCATGCGTTGCGCGAACTTGCAGACCGCCACGGCGTGGCGCTGATCGAAGACAGTACCGAAGCCATCGGCTCACGTTATGCCGGCAAGCGCGTCGGCAGCTTCGGCGACGTCGCCGTATTCGACTTCTCCCAACCCGGCGCGATCTACGCTGCAGAGGGTGGCGTGGTGCTGACCGATGATGCGCAACTCGCCGCCGAACTGCGTCTGCTGCGCCGACGCAGCGTGCGTGATCGGCATTCCATTTCCGCTGGCAGTCGTGCGCCGCTACACGCCGCAATGGGTGAACTCAGCGCGGCACTGGGGCTGGCACAGCTGGCGCGCATCGACCAGATCCTTGCTCGGCGCAAGCAGGTCGAAGCTTGGTATTTGCAGGAAATGCGCACTTTCGAGGGTATCAAGCCGCCTTATCTGGGCCAGGATGTGGACGAAGTCCACTGGATGCTGTACGTCGTGCACCTCGGGGCGCGTTTCACGGCGAGCGGCCGGCGGCAAATCATCGAGGACCTGGCGACCGAGCGCATCGAAGCCAGCGTCTACTGCCAGCCGCTGCACCAGCAGTTCCACTACCAGCAGTTCGGCATGGCGCGCGGCCAGCTTCCGCTGACCGAGCGCATCGCCGATCGTTCGCTCGCCTTGCCACTGCACTCCGGGCTCGACGAGGACCAAGTGCGTTTCATCGTCAAAACGCTCAAGGACTCGTCGGTGAACGTTGGTGCCGGCGCGGCGATTTATCTCTGAAATCGATGAAACCCGATCGGTTGCGCTCCATCGTCCGGCCGTGCGAAGCGCGGCAGGCTGGGTAGCGTCACCGTCTCTTGACAGTATGAACATAGGTCAACACACGATGAACACCGACACCGCCATTATCCATGTCCGCTTTGCCGTCGACGGCAGCGTCACCGAAATCAGCGAGCGGCCGAGTACGCTCAGCGCGCAGGATTGGTTCAACCTGCTTACGCAGTCGTGCATCGACAGGTACGAGGCGCTGTCTGGTGGGCGAGGCGTGTTCCGCATCGCTCGCCAGCAGCTCGAACAACTCAAACCGGCCGCAGGCTAAAGGAACGCATCATGAACGACACGGCGAGTCTGATCGGCCAGATCGCCAGCAGATTGCGGTCGGGCGCGGTCATTCCTTATCTCGGCCCGGGCATGCTGTCGCTGTGCAGTGAAGTGCAGATCGCCAGCACTCCGCTGGCGCTGGCCGAGTACCTCACAGCCAGAGCCAGCGTGCCGCACAAAATCCGTCACCGGCTCACCCAGGCTGCACAGTTCATCGAGAATTTCAAGCACCGCAAAACCGTGGTCAAACTGATGGACGACGCCTTCGCCACGTCGCCCGCGCCGTCGCGACTGCATCTGGCGCTGGCCGCGAGCAAGGCGCCGCTGCTGGTCGACAATTGGTATGACGACACGCTGCTGCACGCTCTGCGGCAAGTGCGTCCTGCGGGCGACTGGGGGCAGGTGCAGGGACTATCGCAGTCCGAACATTTCGGCACATGGACGGCTGGCTACACTGCCGACGGCGCATTGCTGGATAGTCTGGACACTGCCGCGTTGCCGCCCAGCTGGAACACGCTGCTGTACAAACCGCTGGGCGGCCGATCTCCGGCGTCCAACTATCTCGTCTCCGACACCGATTTCGTCGAGGTACTGACCGAGATCGACATCCAGACGCCAATACCGCTGCCGGTGCAGGCGCTACGCAGCGCTCGCAGTTTTCTGTTCGTCGGCTGCAGGTTCGACGACCAGCTCGCGCGCAATTTCGCCCGGCAGATCATGAAGCGTTCGTCCAGCACGCATTGGGCCGTGCTGCCCGGCGCGCTCACCCGTATGGAACAGCGCTTCATTGCCGAGCAGAACATCGGGCGTATCGACCTGCCGCTGACCGAATTTGCCGATCGCTTGTGCGATGCGCTGGCCGCAGCTGCGACACAAACCCATCCCCTGACCGTTTGACCCCTCGTTTCCTTGCAAACGCGACCGCCTTTTTGTTTCTTTTCCCTGATCGTCGAAACATCATGCCACGACTGACCATCCTCCCCTCCGGAAAAACCATCGATGCCGCCGCCGGTACGACCATCCTTCAAGCCCTGCTCGCCGCGGGCGAGCCCATCGCCCACAAGTGCGACGGCAAAGCCGAATGCGGCAACTGCCATTTGTTCGTGCAGGAAGGGCGCAAGAGTCTGTCCAAAATCCAGCGTGCCGAAAACGACAAACTCGATACCCTGGTCGGGGTCGGTTCGAAGTCGCGGCTGGCCTGCCAGGCGGTACTCGGCGACGAGGCCGTGACCGTGGAGTTGCTCAGTTTCGTCTGACCCGCCGTGGCGCCGTCAGCCGATTCCACCGGTCCCGCCAATCCCGCGTCTTGCGAGCACATCGCCTGGACCGCGCTGCTTGGCATCGTCGAGCAGTCCGGCCTGGGAGTGCTGACTTTGGCGGAGAACCTCAGCCGTGATGAGCTGCTGCGCACGCGGCTCACACGCGAGGAGGTCGGCAAGCAGTTGCGCGTGTTGACCGGCTGTCTGGCCGCGCTGCCGCCCGAACTGCGGCAAATCATGCCCGAGATTGACTGGGCAGGATGGCAGCGTGTGGGCCGACAGTTGACCGGGCCGCGTGGCGAAGAACTCGACGAGGCGCTATGGTTCGCCGTCGAATCGCTGACTC
>JBFXEK010000259.1:0-3769 GCA_050180155.1 Thiomonas sp.
AAGACCCCGAGGTCAACCTCATTCCGCTGATCGATGTGTTGCTGGTCATCCTCATTTTTTTGATGATCAGCACCACGTATTCCAAATTTACCGAGCTCAAAATCACGCTGCCGACGGCAGACGCCGAGAAGCTGCAAAACAGCCCGCAGGACATCGTCGTCGCCGTCAGCAGCGGTGGCGAGTACGCGGTGGACAAGCACATCCTGCCGCAGCGCAGCGTGGCGGCGCTGACGCAGGCGCTGCTCGACGCGGCCAAGGGCAAGCCAGACAGCATGGTGATCATCAGCGCTGACGCGCAGGCCACGCAGCAGTCCGTGGTCAACGTCATGGAAGCCGCGCGGGCCGCGGGCTTGAGCCGGTTGACCTTCGCCACGCAAAAGTCGCCGGGCGGCGGATGAGCGGGGCGGCAGCAGAAACCGGCTGGCCGCGCTGCTGGCAGCAGCGTACGCTGTCGAGCTGGATGCTGTGGCCATTGTCGCTGCTGTTTGCTGCGGTCAGCGCGCTGCGCCGCGCCGGCTACCGTCATGGGCTGCTGCGGGCAACCCGGGTCGGTGTGCCCGTCATCGTGGTGGGCAATCTGACGGTCGGTGGAGCCGGAAAAACTCCGCTCATCGCCGCGCTGGCAGCGGCGCTGCGCCAGGCCGGTTGGCGGCCTGGGGTGATTTCGCGCGGTTATGGCGGCCGTGCCGGTTCGCGTGGCTCGCTGCCGGTTTGCGCTGATAGCGATCCCGTGCAGTGTGGCGACGAACCCGTGCTGCTGGCGCGGTTGACCGGCTGTCCGGTGCAAGTCGGGCGCGACCGGGCGCAGGCGGCGCGCGATTTGCTCGCCGCACATGCAGCGGTCGATGTGCTGCTCAGCGACGATGGCCTGCAGCATCTGGCGCTGGCGCGCGACGTCGAACTGGTCGTCGTCGACTCACGACTCTGGGGCAATGGCCTGCTGCTGCCTGCCGGGCCGTTGCGCGAGCCGCCCTCGCGACGACGCGACGCCACTGTGGGGCCCGCGACGGTGTTGGCTGGCATTGCCGGCGGCGGCAGGCTTTTCGCCGTCGGCCGCGAGCTGGGCGAGATCACCCACCTGACCAGCGGCGAGCGACTCAGTCCCGCGGAATTTGCTTCGCGTTTTGCCGGACAGCCGCTGGGCGCGCTGGCCGGCATCGGCCATCCGGGGCAGTTTTTTGCCATGCTGCGCGCGGCCGGGCTGGCGGTGCAGGGCGCCGCCCTCGGCGACCACCAGGCGCTGCGCGAGGCCGATTTTTCCCGCTTCCCCTGCGCCTGCCCGGTGCTGGTGACGGAAAAAGACGCCATAAAATCGGCGCATCTGCCGCCGGCCCTACGCCAGCGCCTGTGGGTGGCGGGTTTGCGGCTGGATCTTCCCGCCGAACTGCTGCCCTGGCTGGAACACAAACTGGAGAATGCGCGTGGACTCCCGACTTCTTGACCTACTCGTCTGTCCGATTTGCAAAGGATCGCTGCAGTACGACCGCGACGCGCAGGAACTCATCTGCCCGCGCGACAAGCTCGCCTATCCGGTGCGCGACGGCATTCCGCTGATGCTGGTCGATCTGGCGCGTGACCTGACGGTTGCCGAGCCGCCGACGGCCGCTGCCGATACGGGCGTGGCGGCGTGAGCTCGGCTGCGCCGTTTTGGGTGTTGATCCCGGCGCGGCTGGCGTCGAGCCGACTGCCGAACAAGCCGTTGGCCGACATTGGCGGTGCGCCGATGGTCGTGCGTGTGGCCCAGCGCTTGCGCACCGGCGGGGCACAGATGGTGGTCGTCGCCTGCGACGACGCATCCATCGCCCAGGCTTGCGCGGCGCACGGCGTGCAGGCGGTGCTGACCCGCGCCGACCACGCCAGCGGCACCGACCGCTTGGCCGAGGCCGCGGCGCTGCTGGGCGTGCCCGATGACGCCATCGTCGTCAATGTGCAGGGCGACGAGCCGCTGATCGACCCGTCGCTGGCCGCCGCCTGCGCCGCGCTGCTGCACGCCACGCCGCACGCCGAGATGGCGACCTGCGCGCACCGCATCGACGATGCGGCGGAAATTTTCAGCCCGCACGTGGTCAAGGTGGTGCTCGACGCGCACGGCCTGGCGCTTTACTTCTCCCGCGCACCGATCCCGTGGCAGCGCGATGCCTATGTGCAAACCGACCGTGGCTGGCAGGTGCAGGGCGATGGTGCCCAGCCGGTGTACCGGCACATTGGCGTGTACGCCTATCGCCATGCGTTTTTGCGCCGCTACGCCGCCTTGCCGCCCGCGCCGTTGGAGCGCAGCGAGGCGCTGGAACAGTTGCGCGCGCTGTGGCATGGCCATCGCATCGCCGTTCACCTCACGCCGCACGCCCCGGGGCCGGGAGTGGATACCCCGGCGGATTTGCAGCGCGTGCGGGCGGTGTGGGCGCGGCAGCACGCAAACGCGTGCTGATGCGCAGCCCCTGCGGCCCGCGCACGGTCGCAGGTCGCCAGCGGCGCTGGTCAGCCTCGCGGCAGACCGCTCTGCTATTCTGAAATGCTGCATATCGACAACTGAGAGAACTCCATGCGATTGATTCTTTTGGGAGCGCCGGGGGCGGGCAAAGGGACGCAGGCCGCGTTCATCACCGAGCGTTTTGGCATTCCGCAAATTTCCACCGGCGACATGCTGCGCGCCGCGGTCAAAGCTGGAACGCCGCTGGGCCGGCAGGCGCAGAAAATCATGGAAGCAGGGCAGCTCGTGCCCGACGACATCATGCTGGGTGTGGTGCGCCAGCGTCTGGACGCTGCAGACTGCGCTCGCGGCTTTCTGCTCGACGGCTTCCCACGCACCATCGCGCAGGCCGAGGGGTTGGAGCGAGCCGGCGTGGGCATCGACGTGGTGCTCGAATTCGACGTGCCCGACGCCGACATCATCGAGCGCCTGAGCGGCCGGCGCGTGCACCCGGCATCGGGACGTACCTACCACATCAAGTTCAACCCGCCGAAAACCCCTGGGGTGGACGACGTCACCGGCGAACCGCTGGTGCAACGCGCCGACGACCAGGAAGACACCATTCGCAAGCGCTTGCAGGTGTACCACGCGCAAACCCTGCCGCTGGTGAAGTATTACGCCGAACGCATGGCGCGACACGAGCCGGGCGCGCCGCGGTTGGTCACCATCTCCGGTGTCGGCCCGGTCAACGAGGTGCAGCAGCGCATTTTTGCCGCGCTGCAAGGCGCAACCCAGTAGCGGGAGATCGATATGCAACTGTCTGGTCACAGTGCGGTCATCAGCGGCGGGGCTTCCGGGTTGGGTGCGGCCACGGCGGCGCGATTGGCCGAGCGCGGCATGCGGGTGGTCATTGCCGACGTACAGGATCAGGCCGGTGCGGCGTTGGCCCGGCAGCTCGGCGGGCGCTTCGTGCACGGCGATGTCACGGTCGAGGCTGACGTGCAAGCAGCGGTCGACGCCGCGCAGGAGCTGGCGCCGCTGCGCGTGGCGGTGAGTTGTGCCGGCATCGCTCCGGCGGCGCGCACCCTGGGCCGGCAGGGGCCGCACGCGCTCGATCTGTTCCGCCGGGTGATCGACATCAATCTGGTGGGCAGCTTCAATCTGGCGCGTCTGGCCGCGGCGGTGATGGCGCAGCAACCGGCACTGGACGACGGCGAGCGCGGGGTCATCGTCAACACTGCCTCGGTCGCGGCGTTCGAAGGGCAGATCGGCCAGGTGGCGTATGCCGCGTCCAAAGCCGGGATCGTCGGCATGACGCTGCCGCTGGCGCGCGACCTGGCGCGCGACGGCATCCGCGTC